>NZ_JBJGXV010000099.1:0-216 GCF_045447295.1 Pseudomonas sp. O39 | reverse complement strand
AAACTTCAGAAGCAGTAGTGGTGGAGCCAAACGGGATCGAACCGTTGACCTCCTGCGTGCAAGGCAGGCGCTCTCCCAGCTGAGCTATGGCCCCGTATTTCTACAGGCGTTTCCCACACAAAATTGGTGGGTCTGGGCAGATTCGAACTGCCGACCTCACCCTTATCAGGGGTGCGCTCTAACCAACTGAGCTACAGACCCAATTTCGGGCTGCTT
>NZ_JBJGXV010000098.1:0-220 GCF_045447295.1 Pseudomonas sp. O39 | reverse complement strand
TAGGGAAGGTCTGAAGTAGACATGCGTTTTAACGGCCCCGTTGCTTGAGGCTCAAAAAATGTCGACTCAATCGTAAATCAAGCCTTTTCCTCTATTAATTCCCATTTTTTCTACATATGAGCGCTTTTCAGCGCCCATTGTCCGCATTACAGGCGCACCTCTCCTGTATTCAGCAATCGTTTTCGCATCATCCACAGGTTCGACAGCGCAAACAACGTGG
>NZ_JBJGXV010000097.1:0-228 GCF_045447295.1 Pseudomonas sp. O39 | reverse complement strand
TTTTGAAGCTGAAACTCAATCAAATGTGGGAGCTGGCTTGTCGGACCGCCGAACCGCTGCGATGGCATCAATTGGGTATGCCTGATGTACCGAGGTGTCTGCATCGCAGGCAAGCCAGCTCCCACAGAAAAGCAGCCCTGTTTTTGATCTGCTTTTGCCCTGCTTTCGCTTCTACCACTCAGGTCGGCTTTCAGGCCGCCGTGCTCTGCTTTTGATCTGCTGTTGATC
>NZ_JBJGXV010000096.1:0-235 GCF_045447295.1 Pseudomonas sp. O39 | reverse complement strand
GGGCACATCGTCGACATGTTCCTGGCGCACCAATGCCGTCTGCTGGGTCTTCTTACGAACCGCCGGCACCGCGTTGGAAACCAGCTGATCCCCAGCCTTCAACGACGCAACCGGCACGGTCTTGATCGGCGTCGCCGTACTGCCCACCAGCAACGGCTTCACCACCTCGGCATGCAGCTCCAGCCTGGGCATCACCAGCTTTGTCGCCAACCACTCCATCAAGTCCCGCGTCCGT
>NZ_JBJGXV010000095.1:0-235 GCF_045447295.1 Pseudomonas sp. O39 | reverse complement strand
CAGCTGTCACCGGCTGGTCTGGAATGAACGTGGGCAGTTGCTTGAGGAACAGCTGCCGAATGGCGGTATCAAGCGCTATCGCTATGACGATCTTGGGCGGAAGGTTACGCACGAGGATGAACAGGGCGCGCTGACTCAGTATCAGTGGGACAGCATGGGCCGATTGACTCGTGTGGTGTTGCCAGGCGGCGCGACGCGGGAATACAGCTACAACCCCTACGGAAAAATCACCGCT
>NZ_JBJGXV010000094.1:0-235 GCF_045447295.1 Pseudomonas sp. O39 | reverse complement strand
GCGGACGCGGGATCTTCTGGAGTTGTTGGCGACAAAACTGGTGATGCCCAGGTTGGAGCCGCATGCCGAGGTGGTGAAGCCGTTGCTGGTGGGCAGTACGGCGACGCCGATCAAGACCGTGCCGGTTGCGTCGTTGAAGGCGGGTGAACAGTTGGTTTCCAACGCGGTGCCTGCGGTTCGTAAGAAGACCCAGCAGACGGCATTGGTGCGCCAGGAACATGTCGACGATGTGCCT
>NZ_JBJGXV010000093.1:0-239 GCF_045447295.1 Pseudomonas sp. O39 | reverse complement strand
AGTTGTTGATTACGCCTACGACCGCCAGGGCAACCTCCTCAGCGTCGACGACGGGCACTGGGCGCTGGCCTACGAATACGACAGCCAAAACCGCCTCACCGCCGACCACCAAGGCTGGGGCACCTTGCGCTACGGTTACGACGCCTGCGGCCAGCTGCAAAACCTGCGTCTGCCGGACAACAACCGCCTCACCTTCAACCACGACAAAGGCGGCCACCTTTCCACCGTTGAACTGAATG
>NZ_JBJGXV010000092.1:0-244 GCF_045447295.1 Pseudomonas sp. O39 | reverse complement strand
ACCGGTTAACACCACCGTGACCGATACACCGGGCACCACCGACCTCACCAGCGTCACGCTGACCGCACCAAGCGCAGTCAACGAAGGCGGCCAGATCACCTACACCGCGACCTTGAGCAACAAGGCCGGCACCGACATGGTGGTCCAGCTCGATAACGGCGCCAGCATCACCATCAAGCAAGGTGCGACCGTGGGCACGGTGACTGTCCCAGCGCCAAGCGATGACGTGTTCATCGACAAGAGC
>NZ_JBJGXV010000091.1:0-251 GCF_045447295.1 Pseudomonas sp. O39 | reverse complement strand
GCTGGGACAGTAACGGTGCCGACTGTGTCACCGGCTTTGATGGTGATCGTCGAGCCGTTGTCGAGTTTCAGCGTGACGTCAGTACCCGCTTTATTGGAAAGCGTAGCGGTGTACGTAATTTGACCGCCTTCACTCACCTCGGACGGAGCCGTCAGGGTCACGGTAGTGGTATCGGCAGTGCCCGGAGTGTCAGTCACAGTGGTGGTGACTTTATCGGTGCCAGGGACCAGGTTTTCGAAGTGCTCGCCGCC
>NZ_JBJGXV010000090.1:0-263 GCF_045447295.1 Pseudomonas sp. O39 | reverse complement strand
CATTACCACTACGACGAGCAAAACCGCCTGCACACCCATGCTGTCAGCCAACAGCAACACACCCTCTACCAGCGCCAATACGACTACGACAAAACCGGCAACCTCATCCGCCTGCTCGACACCCGTAAAGGCCAACACGACTACAACTACGACCCCCTCGCCCGCCTGACCCGCGCCGATCACTCGCAAGGCGTGCAAGAACGCTTCGGCCACGACCCAGCGGGCAACCTGCTGATGCAGGATCGACCGGGCCCGGACATCGT
>NZ_JBJGXV010000009.1:0-194857 GCF_045447295.1 Pseudomonas sp. O39 | reverse complement strand
TACTTTGGGGCTTTTCCAAAGTGACTCGCCGTAAGGGCGGAACCCATGTCAGCCGTGACCCAAACAACGGATATGTAATCAGCGCCCCCAACAACCACAGCACTCAACCCGTAAAAAAATGTGTAGATACCTATGGCTGTCGCAGGCAAGCCAGCTCCCACAAGGGCGCCTCATTGTCTGAAGGATTTGTTTCAGGCTTTGTTCGCCAGCTCCTCCAGGTGATCCATCAGCTCCTGCGGCTTGAGCACCAGCACATCGCCTTCCACCGCATCCAGCACCACTTCCGCCGTATTGCCGATCAACGCCCCTGAAATACCCGTGCGCGCCACGGTGCCGATGATGGTCACCGCGGCCTGCAAGGTATGTGCAGCATGTGGGATCAATACATCGGCCGGACCTTCTTCGATATGCAGGTGCGCGTCATCCACGTCGAACTCGGCCTGGAACGCCTTGCACTGCTCGCGATAGCGCGCCTCAATGGTTTCCTTGAGCTGGAATGTGGGATCTGCCGCCGACAACATCGGCGACGGATGGGCGCTGATCACGTGCAATTGCGCCTTGGCCAGGCGTGCAATGTCGAAGCCATGGTCGATGATGGTGTTGTGCAACGCCTGGTGTTCGCTGTCACGGTTGCCCACATCAATTGCCGCCAGCACGACCTTGTCGGCCCAGGGCGTTGACGTTTTCACCAGCAGCACCGGGCTGGGGCAGTAGCGCAGCAATTTCCAGTCCGCCGGCGTCAGCAGGGCCTTTTTCAGCGGGCTGTCCGCGAAGTGTTGCTTGATCACCAGGCCACAGCCCTCGGCCTGCTGCACATCGATGATGGTTTCGTGCAGGCTGTCATTCCACGCTTGCTCGGTGGTCACGCTGTAGCCGTCTTCGTGCAAGCCGGACTTGAGCAGGCTCAGCATCGCCGAATGCTCGTGTTTTTTGTCGCAGACCAGCAAATGCAGGTGCGCGCCGGTTACCCCGGCGATCAACTTGGCGCGCTTGAGGGCCAGGCTTTCCGAATGCTCGGGCTCGATGACCACGAGGATGCTGCGGATGGCTTGCATGGACGGATCTCCAGAGACGGAAAAAGAGGGGCCTGGGACAACTATAGTTGCTGCCCGCCAGACGTCATGTTGATGCACATCAAAGCCTGCGGCTGGTGGTCTGCAGCGGGGTCGGTATAATCGGCGCCCTTTTGTGATCCTTTTGCCCGTGAGCCCGATGAACCTGCCCGAAATCCACGAATTCCTCGGCTGCCGCACCCCCGACGCCTGGGTCCAGGCCGCGTTGGCCGATCAGGAAACCCTGCTGATCGACCACAGGAACTGCGAATTCAAAGCTGCCAGTACCGCCTTGAGCCTGATCGCCAAGTACCACGCCCATGTTGACCTGATCACTATGATGTCGCGCCTGGCCCGCGAAGAACTGGTGCACCACGAACAAGTGATGCGCCTGATCAAAAAGCGCAAGATCGAACTGCGCCAACTGCACGCCGGCCGTTATGCCTCGGGTTTGCGCAAAGTGGTGCGCAGCCACGAGCCGGTCAAACTGGTGGATACGCTGGTGGTCGGCGCCTTTATCGAAGCGCGCAGTTGCGAGCGTTTCGAAGCCTTGGTGCCGCATTTGGACGACGAACTCGGTAAGTTCTATTTCGGTTTGCTCAAAAGCGAAGCGCGGCACTTTCAGGGTTACCTGAAGCTGGCGTACCAGTACGGTGACGCCAAGGACATCGCTCAGGTGATTGAGCGGGTAAGGGCAGCCGAGCAGGAGCTCATCGAATCACCCGACGTCGAGTTCCGCTTTCACAGTGGCGTGCCAGCCTGAAGCCACGGCCACGCCAATCAGTGCGGTGATGCCGGCTAACAGCAGGATCACCGTCTGCGTGCCCAAAGGTGCGGCCAGCACGGCAATCGCCAGGCCCGCCAGCGGCTGGGCCAGGTTGTTCAATAATGTGATAACGCCCACCGTCTTGCCAAAGTCCTGTACCGGAATCACCCGCTGACGGGTGCTGCGCAGGTACACGTTGAACATCTTGTCGAAGCCGGTGACCAGCAGGAAACCGGCCGTGTAGGCCCCAACCCCGGGGCTGATGGCCGTGATCAACGCGCCCACGGCAATCATCGAATACGACAGCCCGCCCACTACCTTCAACGGCAGTGTGGCGCGTGCCAGGTAAAACAGAATGCCGATCGTCACCACCGCGCCCGCCGCCTGCAGCAAGGCATAGGCATCCTTGCCCGCTGCAAACTGGCCGGTGACCATCGCCGCCGAAGTCGCCAGCGTCACACCGATGATCAGGTTCACACCCACTGCCAACGTGATGATGCGCTTCAATTCCACCAGGTTGCAGATATGCCCGAATGCGACGCGCAGGGGGTGCAGCCAGATATCGTGATGCTGTTCATGACGCTCTAAATTCACCGTGGTGTTGCGCTGCCACACCCGCATCGCCAGGTCCGCCAGCACAAACAGCCCGGCAATCCCGATGACCACCCAATGCCAGGGCCAGACCTCCAGCATCAGTGCCGCTACCAACGGCCCCAATACCAGGCCGCTCTGGTCGGCGATTTGCGAGTAGGACAACGTTTTGGCGTAGGTGTAGTGCTTGAAGATATGCGGCATGACCACTTCCCGCGCCATGATGCCCTGGGTGGTCAACACGCCGCACAGCGCAGACAGGATCACCAGCCAGTAAATACCGTCGAACACCCCGTACAGCGCCACCGCCACCACGCACGCCAGCGCCCGGTAAACCTGGCTGATATGCAGAATGCGCACGGGTGAAAACTTGTCGCACAAGGCGCCGCACACCGGGAACGCCAGGTAACGCGGCAGTGATTCGACAAAGAATGCCAGCCCCGCCCATGAAACACTCTGGGTGGTCTGGAACACGATCAATGGCACGATAAACAATAGAATCTGGTCGGCCAGCCGCGACAGGAACAGCGAAACAAAAAACGCCAGGTAATCCTTGCGCATACAACTCCCTGTGAATGGCGTTAAAGATTGCGGGGTATTTGTTAAAAACTCTTAAAAGCATGAAGCTTCGTCGGCCCGTAATGGCCGGTTGCTTCTGTTGTTCAGCTTGCCACCTATAATGCCCGCACTTCAATCCGCGCATCCACACTGAGAATTTATGGAAAACCTGGGTCTGGGCAAGGTCCTGCTCGTTGAGGACGATGAAAAGCTGGCAGGGCTGATCGCGCATTTCCTGTCACAACACGGTTTCGAGGTGCGCGTTGTGCACCGAGGCGATCAGGCCCTGGCGGCATTCCTCGACTTCAAGCCGAAGATCGTCGTGCTCGACCTGATGTTACCCGGCCAGAGCGGCCTGCACGTGTGCCGCGAGATTCGTAATGTATCCGACACGCCCATCGTGATCCTGACCGCCAAGGAAGATGACCTGGACCATATTCTGGGCCTGGAGTCCGGGGCCGACGACTATGTGATCAAACCGATCAAACCGCCGGTATTGCTGGCACGCTTGCGCGCCCTGCAACGCCGCCAGGTGCCCGAGCCCACCGTGCGTGGTTCACTGGAGTTTGGCCGGTTGTCGATTGATCGCAGTTGCCGGGTGGTCAGCCTGGGCGATGAGAAGATCGACCTCACCACCATGGAATTCGAGTTGCTGTGGTTGTTGGCCAGCAGCTCGGGGAAAATCCTCTCCCGCGACGACATTCTCAACCGCATGCGCGGTATTGCCTTCGACGGCCTTAACCGCAGCGTCGACGTTTACATCAGCAAATTGCGCGGCAAGCTCAACGACAATCCTCGTGAGCCGGTGTGCATCAAGACTATTTGGGGCAAGGGTTACCTGTTCAATCCGTTTGCGTGGGAGGTTTAGATGCTGCGCCTGTTTCTGCGCCTGTATGTGATTCTGGCGCTCGGTTTGGCGGGGGCGATCTGGTTGGTCAACTACACCTTCGACGAGTTATTGCCCGAGGCCAACGAAGTGTATAACCGCGAAGCCCTGCGCGGCCCGGCTTACGGGCTGGTGGAGCAACTGCGGCCTCTGCAAGGGCCGGCCCGGGACGCTCGCCTGGCAGAGCTTCAACCCCATTACGGGTTGCGCCTTAAGTTGGTGTTGCGCGATAGCCTGGCGCTGGATGAGCGCGAGCAAAAACTCCTGGCGGACGGCCAACTGGTGGTGCGTGGGGACTTTATGGAGTTCATCACCAATATTGACGACGGCCCGCAGTTGCTGGACATCAAGTTGCCCGAAGAGCCCAAATGGTTGTACCTGTGGGCCTATGGTTTCCTGGGGGTGAGCCTGGCGATCGTGTTGTATTTCTGGGTACGCCCGCACTGGCGCGACCTGGAGCATATTCGCCTGGCTGCGCAACGCTTTGGCGACAACGACCTGGCGTCGCGCATCCTGCTGCCGCGCCGCTCCACGGTGCGTGAGCTGGCCGGGCACTTCAACCAGATGGCCGAGCGCATTGAAAGCCTGATCGCCAACCAGCGTGAACTGACCAACGCCGTCTCCCACGAGTTGCGCACGCCGATTGCGCGCTTGTCGTTTGAACTCGATCAACTCAAACAACAGGCCGACCCGCGCCAGAGCCGCGCGCTGATCGCCGACATGTATGCCGACCTGGGCGAACTGGAAGAAATGGTCTCCGAACTGCTCACCTACGCCAGCCTGGAGCGCGGTGCCACCCAGGTCACCCGGGAAAATATCGAGGCCCACAGTTGGCTCGACAGTGTCATCGGCAGCGTGGCCCTGGAGGCCGAAGCGGCGGGGGTGCAGCTGACGTTGCGCACGTGCGAGGTCGACTTTATCCAGATCGAACCGCGCTTTATGGCCCGCGCGGTGATCAACCTGCTGCGCAACGCCATTCGTTATGCCGAGCGTCGTGTGGAAGTGTCGCTGGTCAAGTTCGGCAGCGGTTACGCGGTGCAGGTCAATGACGATGGCCCGGGTGTGCCGTTGGACGGCCGCGCCAAGATCTTCGAGCCTTTCCTGCGTCTGGACACCAGCCGCGACCGCCGCACGGGTGGGTTCGGCTTGGGCCTGGCGCTGGTAAAACGGGTCAGCCAGTGGCACGGCGGGCAGGTGGAAGTGCTGGATTCGGAGTGGGGCGGGGCGTCGTTCCGGATGACGTGGGCGTATGCCGAGTAAGGCTTGACGCAAGCAGGGTGTTGGTCTGTTAACCGATTCAGTGTGGGCGCTGGCTTGCCGGCGATAAAGGACTGTCAGCTAACATTTGTATAGCTGACACACTGTCATCGCAGGCAAGCCAGCGCCCACATTTTTATCGGGCTACCCGATCAGAACGTGTATTCCACAACCCCCATCAGCGACGTCTGCAACCGTCGCTCCACAATCGGGCTTATGCCCGCCTCATCTGCCAGGTATTGCACATCCAGCAAGGTCGAGAACTGGGTGTGCTCACTGATCGGCAGGCTCCACACCAGGTTCATGCCATTGCTGATATTGCCCGCACCGGCCTTGTATGCCTTGAACCGGCTTTGCGCGGCCTGGCCGGTGGTCACGCCGTACCAGGTCTGCAGGTAATTACGGTCGCCGAAGTGGCTGCTGAGGCCAGCATCGACGGAGCCGAAGCGGCCCTCATAAAGCGTGGTTCCCAGGTTCAGTTCCAGGTGGGTGTAAGCCTTGCCGGTGTCCTTGTGGTCATCTTCCTTGAGCGCGTGTTCCAGGGTCGCGCCGACTATCACACCGCCCAGGTTGTAGGCCGCACTCACGCCCAATTGCGCGCGTGACTTGATCTCGCCCAGGCCTTTGAGGCGGTTGGAACCGGCATGCAAACTTTGGTTTTTATCCTTGCGTGAGGCGCTGGCACCCACATAGGCGCTAAAACTCAGGGCATTGCCTTCGTAACCCCAGCCCAAGCCCTTGCTCGTATCGAGGAAGATCCCCCAAGGGCTGACGATTTCGCCGCCCAGCACTGGCGCGGTCATGCGTTCGTCGCTGCCGCTGTAGCGTGGCGCGTTGGCCACGCCGGCCTTGAGGCTGTATTGCCAGTCTTCGGCAATCGCGGTGTCGGCGGCGGCGAGCAGGCACAGCGAGGTGAATGACAGGCACAGGTTTTTTGAGCGCATCAGGCGGTTCTTCCGTGTTAGAAATTCAAGAGGTTGTGGGGCGATTGCGTGCGTTTGAAGGAGTAGCCCGAAGCGCTGAGGCCGTTGACCTGGCGGCTCACGGTGTCGCCCAGGCCGTAGCCATTGCCGGCCAGCACGGCGTGGGCGTTGTCGACCGGGAGGAGGATGTAGTCGGTCAGCGGCTCGTTGTGCAATTGGCCGCGAATCACCAGGAAGCCTTCTTCGAGGCGCACGCTGATACCGCTCAGCGGTGCATCGGGCTCATGGGTGTTAAGCACCTGGTAGGTGCCGATGGTGTCGGCCCAGGCCACTGGCAAAGGCGGCGGTTCGATGCGCTCGCCGATGGCAAGGCGCTGGCCGTGGCTACGGGCAGTGAGCATCTGGCGACCTTGCACCGTGACCACGTCCAACTGCACGCGGCCCAGTTCGCCGAGGTCCTTGAGCCAGACGCCGAGGACTTTTTTCTGCGCGCGCAGCCAGCCGTGCTCATCGCGCAACAATTCGAAGTCGAACCCGGCCAGCTCGCCGGATAGCCGATTATTGTCATCCTTGATCCGGAACACTCCCCAGGCCGTGGCATAAAAGCCGGCCAGACGCTTGCGGTCGATGGCGGCCGGCACGTGACGCAACTTGAGCCCATGGTTGGGTGCCTGGCAGTCGTCGGCGCAGATGGATTGGCCGGTTTGCGCCTGGAGCATCAGGCGCAGCGTCTCGGTGGCCATTCGGGCGACCAGTTCTTCGGCGTTGCCGTCATTGGCCATGATGATCACCGCCAATTGCTGGTCCGGCAGCACGCTCAACTGCGCCGCAAAATCGTCGCCGCCGCCACTGTGCTGATAGGTGCGCACACCGGGCCCGATCGGTTCATCGCCGCACGGCGCCAAAAACCAGCCCAGGCCCATCTGGCAATCGAAATCCAGGGCATTGCCGGTGTTTTGCTGGGTGAACATCTCATCAATCGATGCGCTGCCCAACACGCGATGACCTTTATAGAGGCCTTGGGCGAACAGCATCCGCACGTAGTGGCTGAGGTCTTTGGGGCTTGCCCATAAGCCCCCGGCGGCGAGGTCCCGGACGTGTGCATCGGTACTCGCCACACCGTCTTCGTAGCCCAACGCGCGGAAGCTCAACTGCGTACCGGTGCCGACAAAACTCGACTGGTTCATCTCCAGTGGCTTGAGCAGGCTGCTTTGCAATTGCGCTTCGAAACTTTTGCCGCTGCTGCGTTCAATGGCGGCGCCGACCAACGAATAACCCAGGTTGGAATAGGCGACTTGCGAGCCCGGCGGGCTGCTCAGCCAAACGCCGGATACGCGCATCGGCATCTGGCCCATGGCGAAAGTGCTGCGCACGTCACGCAGGTGTTCGCTGGGCAAACCGGACTGGTGGCTGAGCAAGCGGCGCAGGGTGATATCGCGGTCGGCGGCCGCCTGGTCGCTGTGAAAGCGCGAGCGCACGTGGAACTCGCGCAGCGTCTGCTGGATCGGCGCATCCAGCGCCAGGCGCTGTTGCTCGACCAGTTGCAGCGCCGCCGTGGCCGTGAGCAGTTTGGCGATGCCGCCGGCGCGAAACGCCGTGTTGGGTGTCACCGGCACACCTTGGGCCTTGTCGGCCACGCCGAACCCGCGCGCCCAGATCAGCTCCTGGCCATTGACCAGCGCAATCGACAGGCCGGGTACGTTCTCACGTGCCATTTCCTGGGGAATGCGGGTTTGCAGGTAACGAATGATCGCGCCGTAATCGCCTTTGGGAATCGGCGGCGGGGCAGGCGGTTGCACATGGCAACCGATACTGCCGAGCAGGCAACCCAATAGCGGAATACCGCGCAATGTGCGAAACATGAAGAGCACCCGGATGGTGGTTTGGATGCTCGAATGCTAGGGCGCCGCTGGCCAACAATCTTTGAGAGCTTTGTCGGGAAACTGTCAAAGACTGTTAACGCGTTAGCCCTAATCGCTCATGCCACTGGGCAATGGACTCTTCGGGGTATTCATCGAACTGTACGTCGCCTTTTCGCACGCTGACTTCGACCCATGGGGCCTTGGAACCGAGCATCAAATGCGTGTGTTGCGGCGGTACCGGCAACGGCGTGTCGATGGCCGACGCGAAGGGGTGGATCAGTTCCGGCCACTCTGGGCTGAACAGCCACAGGGCGCTGCCGCATTGCGAGCAGAAATGCCGTTCGGCAGTGCTTGCATGGGCGCGGCTGGCGCCGTCCGGCTTGAGGCGGGCGTGGTAGATCGAAATGTGTTTGCGACCTTGAACCTTCAGGCTTTGCGTATCACCGGCCAGGTTGATCGCATAACCGCCGCCGCCCTGGGTCTTGCGGCAGATCGAGCAGTAGCAGCGTTGGTAGGGGTAGGGGTGCTGGCTGGTCAGGCTGAACGTGACGGCGCCGCAATGGCAGGACCCTTCAAGTTGCATGGGAGTCTCCTCTGGCAAGGTGACTGTTGAGCTTAGGCGCTTTGCGGCATCAATGTGCTAATCAACGCCCGGAGGGTGCCTGGCAGCGTTTCCAGTTCACGCGCCAGGATACTGCGTTCGCGAATGGTCCAGGGCTCGTCCAGCTTCACCGAGGGCTGATTGGCCAGCGGGTGGTCTACCGGGACCATTAACACCCGCTCATCCGTGCTGAAGTGCAGCACCTGCAAGCCCGCGGCTTCTAACGGCTCGGCAATGATGCCCATGTCACTGGTGCCATCCAGCACGCCGCGCACGATATCGCGGGACAGGCGTTTCTTGCAGGTCGACGGTCACGCCCGGGCGCTGGGACAAAAAGCCCGCCAGCACCCCCCGGCAGAAACGCGGTCACCGCCGTGGTGTTGGCAAAGATGCGGATATGCCCCGCGGAGTCCACGCCGTACTGGGTGAATTCGCTTTTCAGGTAATCCACCTGGCGCATGATCAGCCGCGCAGGGTGCAGCAACCGATCGCCCGCCGGGGTGATTTCCACGCCACGGCTGTCGCGGTAGAACAGGCGCGTATCCAGTTGGCCTTCCAGTGCCTTGATCCGCGCACTGGCAGCGGCCGGCGAGTGAAACGCACGCTTGGCGCCCTGGCTCAGGCTGGGGGATTCGGCGATATGGATAAACAGGCGCAGGTCGGCGAGATCGAAGTGCTTGGCGGCTTCGGTGTGTACACGAATCTCATCACAATAAAGATCCAAGTGTGGGAGCGGGCTTGCTCGCGAATACGGTGTATCAGCCACAGATGTGTTGACTGACACGCCGCTTTCGCGAGCAAGCCCACTCCCACATTTGGTTTTTGCCAGGCGTTAGTGGTCCAACGCGCTCAAGATCGTATAGGCCAACTTGACCCGCTCAGCATTCGGGTAGTTCTTGTTTGCCAGAATCACCACACCCATGTCCTTGCTCGGCACGTACACCACGTACGCCCCAAAACCACCGGTTGAGCCGGTTTTGTTGTAGAGCACATTGGCCGGCTGCGGTTGTGCGGGTGTCAGCCAATTGACCTTGTGCGGCTCCATTGCCATTGGCGTGGAGTTGCCGTCCAGCAATGCGTTCAGCGTGATCGGGTAGGGGTAGCGTTCCCAACCCAGGCCCTGGGTCATGCCGTTCACGGTGTAGTAACCGGCGTGAGTCGCTGCGATGGCTTGTTGCAGCGGCTTTTCCAGGGTTTGCGGGTGCATGTTCACCATCACGTAGTGAGCCAGGTCCTGGGTGCTGGTCTTGATGCCGTAGGCTTCGCTGTCGAGTGCGCCAGGGCTCACGCGCACGGGTTTCTGGAGCTTGTCATAGCCTTGGGCGTACTGGCCGGATTTGTCGGCGGGCACGCTGACGTGGGTGTTGGTCAAGCCCAGTTTCGGCAGCAGGGTTTTCTGCATGGCCACGTTGAACGGCTGGCCAAGGCTTTGCGCCGAGAGGTAGCCGAACAGCCCGATGCTCGGGTTGGAATACAGGCGTTGCGCGCCCGGTGCGTAAGTCGGTTTCCAATGCTGGAAGTAGCCCAGCATGTTCTCGGCGCTGTCGGCGGCGTCGGGAAACTGCAGGGGCAAGCCGCCTGGCGTGTAGGTCGCCAGTTGCAGCAGGCTGATCTGGTCGAAGGCGCTGCCGGCCAGTGCGGACAGGTGCTCGCTGGCCTTGTCCGAGAGCTTGAGCTTGCCGGTCGCCTGGGCATAGCCGCCGAGGGTGGCGGTGAAGGTTTTGCTCACTGAACCGATTTCAAACAGGGTGTCCTCGGTCACCGGCTGTTGTGTGTCTTTGTTCGCTACGCCGTAGTTAAAGTATTGCGCCTTGCCTTTGTTGACCACGGCGATGGACAGGCCGGGGATGCCTTGTTGTTGCATCAAAGGTACGACGCTGGTGTCGACGACCTGGCGAATATCGGCGTCTGCCATGCAGGTGCCGGAGCCGAGCAATAAGGCCGATATCAGTATTTTTTGTAGTGTGTGGTTCATGGTGGTTCGCTTCCCAATAAATGATGCTCTGACAATCGAGGCCTGCGCAGGCGCCGCAAATCTAAGTGGATTTTGCCCCTTCGACAAACGATGATATCTCGCACCAGCCATTAGAAAAATTTGGGGTAAGCCATGCTGCGTTCCCACTTGCCGCTCAATGCCCTGCGTGCATTCGAGGCGTCGGCCCGTCACTTGAGCTTTACCCGGGCAGCCATTGAGCTGTGTGTGACCCAGGCGGCGGTGAGCCATCAGGTCAAAAGCCTGGAAGCCCAACTGAATGTCACCTTGTTCAAGCGCCTGCCACGCGGCTTGATGCTGACCAGTGAGGGCGAAACCCTGCTGCCGGTGTTGCGCGAGTCCTTCGACCGTATTGCACATACCTTAGGCCAGTTCGAGGGCGGGCATTACCGCGAAGTGCTCACCGTGGGCGCGGTCGGCACTTTTGCCGTCGGCTGGTTGTTGCCGCGCCTGCCGGAGTTCCAGAGCCGCTATCCGTTTATCGACCTGCGACTGTCTACGCACAACAACCGCGTCGACGTGGCCGCCGAAGGTCTGGATTACGCTATTCGTTTTGGCGCAGGCGCTTGGCATGGCACCGAGGCCTGCCAACTGCTGGAAGCGTCGTTGACGGTATTGTGCGTGCCTGCACTCGCCGAGCAATTACACACACCTGCCGATGTGCTCAAACATACCTTGCTGCGCTCCTACCGCGCCGATGAGTGGAACCTGTGGTTCCAGGCCGCCGGGCTGCCGGCCGACACCCTGATACCGCGCAATATCGTGTTCGACTCCTCACTGGCAATGATGGAGGCAGCCTTGCAAGGCATCGGCGTGGCGCTGGCGCCAGCGATGATGTTCTCGCGGCAACTGGCGACGGATGTGATTCGCCAGCCGTTCGATGTGGGCATCACCACTGGCAGTTATTGGCTGACGCGCTTGCAGTCGCGGGCTGAAACCTCGGCAATGCAAGCGTTTAAAAGTTGGTTGACCGAGTGTGCACAACAGCAGTGAGATTTTTCCTTGAAACAAAATGAAACATTCTCGACGGGCTACCCTCTACTGTCTCCCTCGTCACGAGTTCACCCATGAAAACCCCGCGTCCCTCCGATCGCATGCCCCACCTCACGCAATTGCGCAACTTGAAGATGGCGCGTTCCGCCCACGCCTACGTGCGTGGCAGCACGGTGCAGTTCTATGAATGGCTGCACAGTCTCCCTGGCCGCCGTTTGCCCCACGGCCCGGCGATCTGGATTTGTGGTGATTGTCACGCGGGCAACTTGGGGCCTACCGGCGACAACAAGGGCCGTATTGACATGCATATACGTGACCTTGACCAGACCGTGATCGGCAACCCGGCCCACGACCTGGTGCGTCTGGCCTTATCCCTGGCCACCGCCGCGCGCGGCTCGGACCTGCCGGGGGTGACCACCGCGCGCATGCTCGAAGAAATGATGGTGGGCTACGAGCAAGCCTTCAAAGACGAACCCGACGAAGTGCCGCCACGCCCCTCCCAGGTCAAGGCCGGCATGCGCAGCGCGGTGGAGCGCACCTGGAAAAACCTGGCGCGTGAACGCATCGAAAATGCACGGCCGACGATTCCACTGGGCAAGCATTTCTGGTCGTTGTCGCGGGCAGAGAAGAGCGCCCTGCAAACGCTCTGCGCCTCCGATGAGCTTCATCAGTTGGTCACCTCACTCAAAGGCCGGCCCAAAGACGCCAAGGTTGAGCTGCTGGACTCGGCTTATTGGGTCAAGGGTTGCAGCTCCTTGGGCTTGTTGCGCTATGCGGCGCTGCTGGGCGTAGGCGACAAGGACGATCAGGAATATTGCCTGATCGACATCAAGGAAGCCGTCGGCGCTGCCGCACCCCGCGCAGCGCGGGCCAAGATGCCCCGCGACAATGGCCGGCGTGTGGTGGAAGGCGCCCGCCAGCTGTCACCGGGCCTGGGTGGGCGCATGATCGCGACGCGTTTTCTCGACCATGGTTTTTTCATCCGTGAATTGCTGCCCCAGGACATGAAGCTGGAGCTGGACGAACTCAGCGAAACCGACGCCATGCACGCCGCCGGATACCTGGCCCGCGTAGTCGGCATTGCCCACGCACGGCAGATGGACCGCGAGACGCGCAAGGACTGGATGGCAACATTGCAGGAAAACCGCTCTAAACAACTGGATGCACCGTCGTGGTTATGGACCAGTGTGGTGCAGTTGGTCGGCAGCCATGAGCAGGGTTATCTCAACCATTGTCGGCGGTATGCGTTGGAGCACTAACGACGCTAAGGCGTCGCACTGGAACACATTAGGGTGTTCCAGTGGATGCCCTTCATCACTTGAAGTTGAGGTGCCGCAACGGCGGAATGTGAGAGTAACTTTGTTACTGTTTGTGTTTTTTAAGACGTTTCGCGCAAATCCTAGGCGATCTCCTATTTAAATTTTTATTATTTTGTGAGTGTCAAGTGCTTGTCATTTGCCGTTCATCTGAATTAGTAATGGTTGTTTAAAGTGATAAATTAAAAAAGTGATTATAAATCAATAGCTTAATAAATATTCTAACGTAAATATCACGGTTGCCAGAATCTTGGCATGCTCCAGGTTCGATGATAGCTTGCCGCCATTGTTTTTCGACGGAACGAAATATGTACCTGCTCACGCCATGGACTCGGCCATTACTGTGCCTGACGTTATTGTGCCTTAGTGCCCCTGACAGCGCCTTTGCCGCGACCAATCCTGGTGACCAGGACTTGATTCGCGACCGGCAAAACCGCCTGTTGGAAGAACAACAACGGCGTCTTGAAGAACTCAAGGACCTGCCTGGCAAAGAGGTAAACCCGGTGGCTCCCGCCGGCCCGGTGGACACCCGCTGTTTCCCCATCCAGCACATCGAACTCAAAGGTGCCGACAGCCTTTCTGGCGTTGAGCGCGAGCGCCTGCTCAAGTCCTATGTTGATCAGTGCCTGGGCGTTTCCCAGCTCAATCAACTACTCAAGCGCGTTACCGACTATTACATCGTCAAAGGCCTGGTCACCAGCCGCGCCTACTTGCCGCAGCAAGACCTGTCCAGTGGTCGTCTGCAAGTCTTGGTAGTGGAGGGCAAACTTGAAGGCGTAAAAGGCGCCGACAACAGCAAGCTGTCCGATCGCGAACTGGCCATGGCCTTTCCCGGCAACAACGGTGACTTGCTCAACCTGCGAGAAGTCGAGCAAGCCATCGATCAGCTTAATCGCTTGCCTTCCAACCAGGCACAAATGGAACTGACGCCGGGCAGTGCTGTTGGCGGCAGTACCGTGTTGGTCAAGAACAACCCGCAAAAACCTTGGCGTGCCAGCCTGTCGCGCAATAACGATGGGCAGCGCAGCACCGGCGAGCAGCAGTGGGGCACCGGCTTTGAGTGGGATAGCCCGCTGGGCCTGGCTGATCAACTGGTGCTGCGCGGCGGCCACGACGCCATCAGCGACCACCAGAAAACCTCAAAAAACGCGATGCTCTACTACAACGTGCCGTGGGGTTGGTGGAACTTCAGTTACAGCTACAACCAGAGCGATTACCGCTCAGTGGCCAAAGGCGACGGCTTTGACTTCAAGCAAACCGGCGACAGCCAAAACCACCAGTTGCGCGCCGAGCGCGTGATCCACCGCGACGCCCTGAGCAAAACCTCGGTGAACGTTGGCCTGGCCCACCTGCGCACCAACAACTACATCAACGACAACCACCTCAAAGAGAGCAGCAATCGCCTCAGTGAGTTGCAGTTGGGCATCAACCATGGGCGCCGCATTGGCAGCGCCTTCGTCAACCTCGACGTCGGTATGCAGAACGGCACCGGCGCCTTCGACGCCCAGGGCAATCACAACCCGGGGCCTGGCGTGCCGGACGCGCGCTACCGCAAATACACCGCCACCGTCAGCTACCTGCAACCGTTCAAGCTGTGGGGCGAGTCGTTCAGTTTTATCAGCCTGGCCACCGGCCAACGCAGTGAAGACGTGTTGTTCAGCCCCCAGCGCATGAGCCTCGGTGGCGCCTCATCGGTACGCGGTTTCAAAGACCAGCAGCTCAATGGCGACAGCGGCGGCTATTGGCGCAATGACCTGCGCTGGAGCCGCCCGGTGACGCTCGACTGGCTGCGCCCGGTGTTCGGCGAATACGGCGCCAGTGTCGGCTATGACCAAGGTGTTATCCGTAACGCTCGCTACAACCGGGAAGTGCATGGCCGGGTGTCGAGCAATTCGTTTGAGCTGTTCGCCCGTGGCCAGCACGTTAGCACCAGCGTGACCTTTGCCCACTCGCTGGAACGACCGGCCGCGCTGCTTGACCGCGAAGCGCCGATCTACTTTCGCATGGATTTTTTCCTCTAATTCAACGCCCAGTTGCATCGAGAATTTGAAATGGATGTTCGCCAGTTTGCCTTCCTCGCTCGCCAGCCTTCTGCTGCCCTGAAACGCCGTGACTCGTTCATCGGCCTGCCCAAACGCGGGCTGGCGCTGATCCTGGCCAATGCATTGTTCTGGCAGCCGTTGTTGGCCAATGCCGAAGGCATCGTGGTCAGCGCCCCGGGCACCAGCCTGGGCGCGGCGGGCAATGGCGTGCCGATCGTAAACATCGCAGCACCCAATGGCAGTGGCTTGTCCCACAACCAGTTCAAGGACTACAACGTCGGCACCAATGGCGTGATCCTAAACAACGCCACCGACCGCACCCAATCGACCCAACTGGGCGGGATTATCCTCGGCAACCCGAACCTGCAAGGCCGCGCCGCCAACATCATCCTCAACGAAGTCAACGGCGGCAGCCCCAGCCAATTGCGCGGCTACACCGAAGTGGCGGGGCAGTCGGCCAAGGTTATCGTGGCCAACCCGTACGGCATCACCTGCAGCGGCTGCGGTTTCATCAACACCCCGAATGTGACCCTGACCACCGGCAAACCGGTGCTCGACAACGGCCGTCTGGACCGTTACCAGGTCGATGGCGGCGCCGTGACCATCGACGGCCAGGGCTTGAACGCCAGTAATGTCGACCGTTTCGAAATCATCACCCGTTCGGCCAAGATCAATGCCCAGATCAACGCGCGCAACTTGACCGTGGTCGCCGGGCGCAACGACGTTAACGCGCAGACCTTGAATGCGACGGCGCGTGCCGATGACGGCAGCGCCAAGCCGGAACTGGCGATCGACTCGTCGGCATTGGGCGGCATGTACGCCGGTGCGATCAAACTGGTGGGCACCGAAGCCGGCGTGGGCGTGAAACTCGACGGCACACTGGCGGCCAGCGGCGGCGATATCCAACTGGATGCCAATGGGCATTTGAGCCTGGCGCAGACCGCCGCCACCGGCAACATCAAGGTCACCGCACAGAGCGTCAACCTGACCGACAAGGTCTACGCCGGCAGCAGCGTGCAGGTCACCAGCGCCCAAGGCCTGGTCAACCAGAAAAGCCTCGCCGCCCGCGACAGCGTCACCCTGGCCAGCACTGGCCAGGTCACCAACACCGGGATTATCGAGGCTGGCGTCAACGCCGATGAAACGCGCAATACCAACGGCGATGTCAGCGTGTCCGCGGGCAGCCTTAAAAATACCCAAAGTGTGGTTGCCAGCCGCACCCTGACGGTGACGGCTGCACACAACCTCGACAACCAGAACGCGACGTTGAGCGGCGCGAGCGCGGTGGTCAGCGCAGGCCAAGTGGATAACTGTGGCGGTCGGGTGCTGGGCACGGCATCCCTCAAGGTCAATGCCACGGGCCTGGATAACCGCGCCGGTGGTGTGTTGCACAGCGACAACAGCACCGACGTCACGGCGGCGACCCTGCAAAACCAGAACGGCCGCGTGATCGGCCTCAATTCCCTGACGCTCATTGCCGGGCAAGTGGGCAATGAAAACGGCTTGCTGGCCAGCCAACAACAGGCCCACGTAACCGCCGGCCTACTGAGCAACCAGGCAGGCGAAATCTCCGCCAACCAAACCACCGTTACCGCCACGACCCTGGATAACCGCGCCGGCAAACTGCTGGGCGCCAACCTCACTGTGCTCGCCAGCGGCGCCATCGACAACCGCCTGGGGATCTTCTCGGCCACCAGCCTGCTGACCGTGCAGGCGGCCAGCCTGGACAACAGCGGCCAAGGCACTGTCGCCAGCCAGGGCAACCTGACCGCGAACATTGCCGGGCTGTTTGATAACCACAATCAAGGCAACCTGATCAGCCAGGGCGCGCAACAGGTTAGCGTCGGCCAACTCAACAACGCTCAGGCCGGGCTGGTATCGAGTAAAAACACCTTGGTACTGCACGGCGATACGCTCGCCAACCAGGGCGGCCTGGTGATTGCCGACGGGGCGATGACCCTTACCGGCGGTAGCGTCGACAACAGCCAGCAGGGCGTGATCAGCAGCAAGGCCAACACCCGCATCGAACTGGCCAGCCTGAACAACGGCACTGGCGGCCGACTGAGCAGCGACGGCGGCCTGACCCTCAGCGCCAGTCAAATCGAAAACGGCGCCGGGCGGATCAGCGCCAAGGGCGACCTGCTGGCAACCGTCGGCGTGCTCAACCAACAAGCTGGCGAATTAGTCAGCGAAGGCGTGCTGAGTTTTACCGGTACCGCCCTGGATAACCGTAACGGCGGCCTCATCGCCGCCACCCGTGGCGTAGACCTGTACAGCCCGAGCATTCTCAACCAGCAGGGTGAAATCTCCAGCCAGGCCCGCGTGCGGCTGGGTGCCGATCAACTCACCAACAGTGGCGGCAAGGTCATTGGTGACGGCGGCCTGGTACTGACCGTGCAACGCCTGCTCAACCAGAACAAAGGCCTGTTGGCGGCGCGCCAAAGCCTGCAATTGAACGGCGGGCAACTGGACAACAGCCTGGGCGGGCGGGTCATCAGCCAAACGGGCGTGAACATCAACCTGAGCGGCGATCTGCTTAACCAAGGGCAGGGCGTGTTACTCAGTGACGGCGCGTTAACGCTCAATGCCCGCACGCTGAACAACAGCCAGGCCGGTGTGATCAGTGCCAAACAACAGCTTGACCTGCGCAGCGCGGGCCTTAACAACAGCCAGCGCGGCAGTATCAGCAGTGACGCCGGGATCCTGCTTAAAACCGGGCAACTGGACAACAGCTAGCAAGGCTCGATCTTCGCCAAGTCCACGCTGCAGGCAAACCTCGCCGGGCTGGACCAGCATGACCGCGGCGAACTGGTCAGCAATACCAGCATCGACCTGGACCTGAACCACGGGCAACTGATCAACCGTGACCACGGCCTGATTGCCACCCCTGGCCAATTACTGCTGCGCAACCTCGGCAGCGTCGACAACAGCCAGGGCGGCGAGCTTTCCAGCACGCAATCATTCCTGTTGGCGGCCGACACGCTGAATAACCGTGGCGGCAAAGTCATCAGTGGCGACAGCTTGCAGGTGCGTATTGCCCAGGCGCTGGATAATAGCGTCGAGGGCGTGGTGTCGGCCAAGAACCTCTTGCAGGTGGAGGCGGGCAGCCTTAACAACCAGGCCGGTGGCGCGATTGCCAGCCGTGGCGCTTTGGACCTCAAGGTCGCTGGCGCCCTGGACAACCGTAATCAGGGCCTGATCAGCGCTGCGACCACGTTGGATGCAACGGCGGGCGCATTGAACAACAGCGACAAAGGCCGGCTCTCGGCCGGCACCCGCCAAACCCTCAGCACCGGCGCGCTGGATAACAGCCAGGGCGGGCAACTGGTCAGTGATGGCAACCTCACGCTGACGGCGGCCGATGTGAGCAACCGCAACGGCGTGATTGGCAGCCAACAGGCCTTGAGCCTGAACGTCGCTAACCTCGACAACACCGCAGGCCTGATCAACAGCCAGGGCGACCTCAGCCTGGCGGGGCAGCATGTGGACTCAAGCCTTGGCGGTGAAGTCTCGGCCAAGGGCAACCTGCAACTTGTGGTGCAACAGCTGATCCAGCGCCAGGGCCGCCTGATCGGCGAACGCGCCGTGGCCATCGACCTGCAAGGCGGCGACCTCGACAACAGCGCCGGCCTGATCAGCGCCAAAGGGCCGCTGAGCTTTGCGCGCCTGGCTAACCTCACCAACCGCGAACAAGGCGAAATCTCCAGCAATATCGGGTTCAGCGTGGCGGCCCAGCGTATCGACAACAGTGATCGCGGGGTCATCCTTAGCACCGATCAACTGCGTGTCGAGGCGAACACCCTGATCAACGCCAACAAGGGCCTGATCTCCGGCTGGAACGGTTTGACCGTGGCCGGCGGCAGCCTCGACAACAGCGTCGAAGGCACGCTGTCGAGCAAAAACGGCAGCTTGCAAGCCAACCTCAGCGGCGCCCTCGATAACCACGCGGCGGGCGCCCTGGTGAGCCAGGGCCTGCAAACCCTCAGCGCGGCGAGCCTCAACAACGCCCAAGGCATCATCTCCAGTCAGGGCGATGTGGGCCTCAGCATTGCCGGGCGCCTGGATAACAGCAACAACGGCTTGATTTCCTCCAGCCAATTGCTGGGCTTCAACCACGCCCAAAGCCAGATCCTCAACCGTGGTGGCCAGATCAGCGCGGCCAACATCAACCTGATCGGCCAGAGCCTGGACAACAGCGCCGGCCAACTGATCAGCCAGGGCAGCCTGCAAGGTACCCTCAGCGGTGCGCTGATCAACGCCAACACCGCGCGCCTGGCCAGTGGCGGCGCGTTGCTGCTGAACGCCGCCAGCCTCGACAACCGTGGCGGCCAACTGGTCAGCCAAAACCGGCTCGACCTGACCCTCGCCAGCGGCGATTTGAACAACAGTGGCAAAGGCACCCTCGCCAGCCAGCAAGACCTGCTGATCAAACTGCTGACCGGTGACGTCAACAACCAGCAAGACGGCCTGATCTACAGCCAGAAGGGCAAGCTGGAACTTGCCGCACGCACCCTCGATAACCAGCAGGGCACCTTACAAAGCCAGACCGACAACCTGCTGCGTCTGAGCGGCGCCCTCAACAACCAGGGCGGTCGAGTCGACAGCCTCAGCGGCAACCTGGACCTGAACGCGGCCAACGTGGCCAACACCAGCGGCGGCATCCTCAACAGCGGCAAAGGCTGGATCAAACTGGTCAGCGGCCTGTTCGACAACGGCGGCGGCATCACCCAGGCGCAATCGCTGGATATCGACGCCAATGGCGGTGTGCTCAACCACCTGGGGCACCTGTCCGCCCTGGGCGGTGAAAACCGCATTGTCACCAGCAGCCTGAATAACCAGGGCGGCGGCGTGTATGCCAACACCTTGCTCAAGGTCACCGCCGCAGACTTCGATAACCAGGGCACGGCGGCCAACAATGGCGGCAAGGTCGGCGCCCGCAGCATCGACTTCGGCCTCACCGGCACCCTGAGCAACCGCTTTGGCCTGATCGAAAGTGACGACACCCTGCGCCTTGCCGCACAAATCCTCAACAACGCCGGTGGCAACCTGCGCGCCATGGGCCGCGCGGGCAACACCGATATCAACGTGGCGGGCCTGTTCGATAACCGCTCCGGTGCGCTGGAAAGTGCCAACGAAAATCTCAACCTGCAAGCCGGCAACCTCGACAACAACGGTGGCCGTATCGTGCACACCGGCAGCGGCAAATTCGACCTGACGTCTGATCAAGTCACCCGTGCCGGCGGCAGCTTTGTCACCAACGGCCAGTTGGACATCAAGGCAGCGAGCTGGACCAACAGCAGCGTGATCCAGGCCGGGCGCTTGAACCTCGACATCGGCCAATTCACCCAGACCGCCAACGGCCAATTGTTGGGCGCACAAAGCCTGACCGGCACGGGCGACACCTGGACCAACGACGGCCTGCTGGCGAGTGACGGCAGCCTCAACCTCACGCTCAGCGGCGGCTACAGCGGCAACGGCCGGGTCAGCAGCCTCGGCGCCATGACCCTCACCAGCGCCAGCATGGACCTGGGCGAAAACGCCCGCATTGCCGGCGGCGCGGTCACCCAGGTCAACAGCAGCACCCTGAACAACCACGGGCGCCTGACCGCCCTCGGCGACCTCACGGTAAACGCCACCACCCTGAACAACTACGGCACCTTGGGCGGCGCGGAAAAAGTCCGCCTCAACGCCACCCACCTGCTCAACGACAGGGGCCTGCTGTTCAGCGGCAACGACATGACCTTGCGCGCCAACGATGTGCGCAACAGCTACGGCGACTTCTACAGCCTCGGCGGCCTGGACATAGCCCGCGACGATGCGGGCGCGCGCAGCAGCCTGATCGAAAACCTCTCCGGCAGCCTGGAAAGTGCCGGCAACATGCGCCTGCTGGCCGACACCCTGAGCAACCGCCGCGACCAGTTCAGCACGGAAAAGAAACTGGTCTCGGGCAACCTCAATATCTATTCCAACGACTTCTGCAAAGGCAAAGGCTGCGAGCTGTACTTCACCTCCGTAGAGAAATACGAAGACGTGCTGGTCGGCAGCTCGGCCTCGGCGTTCATCAACGCCGGTGGTGACCTGACCGTCGGCAGCCAGACCTTCGATAACCTCTACAGCTCGGTGTCTGCCGCCAAGAACATCCTGATCAACACCGACGTGCTGACCAACCGTGGCGCGGCCGGCGGCGAAGAAGTGCACCTGAACTCGGGCTTTTATACCCGTGACCGCAGCTTCTACAACACCTTCATGGAGCGCCAGAACCAGTTCAACGTCTATAACAACCCCAACTCCGGCGACTACCGCCCAGGTGAAATGACCCTGGCCAAGATCATGGCCGGCATCGGTAACTTCTACGAAACCAGCACCTACGTGGTGCCGACCGCCGGCAGCGTTATTGCCCAAGCGGTGATTCAGGCGGCTGGATCGGTGACGGTCAACGCCACGCAAAAAATCGACAACAGCGTGATTCGCCCCAACGCCACCGACATCAAGGCCCCGGCGCAAAACCACAACACCAACTCCGACGTGTTCGCCTCCACGGTGAAACCGGCGATTACCGCGCAACTGCCGCCAGACCTGGCCCAGCGCCAAGTCAACCCGGCCATCTTGCCCGGCTTCAGCCTGCCCACCGGCCAGAACGGCCTGTTCCGTTTGAGCGGCCAACAGGCCAAGGCAGACAGCGCCGCCAGCGCCTCCACGGGCATTGGCGACTTCAGCGTCGGCGGCCGCCAGATTGCCGACAAAGACCGCGAAAAACCGCTGGACTACAGCGCCGTGCAAGAGCGTGGTTTCAGCGTCGATGGCCAGCCACTCAGCGGCGCGGTCACTGGCCAGGGCCCGCTGAACCTGGACAGCCGCGCGCCGTCGGTAACCCGCGTGCAAGGGTTGCCGCAAATCGCCGCGGTCGACAACAGCCACAAATACCTGATCGAAACCAACCCGGCGCTCACCGATCTCAAGCAGTTCATGAGCTCCGATTACCTGCTGGGCAAACTGGGCTACAACCCTGATACCGCCTGGAAACGCCTGGGCGATGGTCTCTATGAGCAACGCCTGATCCGCGAAGCCGTGGTGGCCCGCACTGGCCAGCGCTACATCGACGGCATCGCCAGTGACGACGCGTTGTTCCGTTAACTGATGGACAACGCCATCAGCTACAAGGACTCGCTCAAGCTGCAACTCGGCGTGTCGTTGAGCGCCGAACAAGTCGCGGCGCTGACCCACGACATCGTGTGGATGGAAGAAGCCGAGGTCAACGGCCAAAAAGTCCTGACCCCAGTGCTCTACCTGGCCCAGGCCAACAACCGCCTGGCACCCAACGGCGCACTGATCCAGGGCCAGGACGTGAGCCTGATCACCGGCGGCGACCTGCATAACAGCGGCACCCTGCGCGCCACCAATAACCTGAGCATGGTCGCCGGCAACATCGACAACAGCGGCCTGATGCAAGCCGGCAACCGCCTGGAAATGCTCGCCACCGACTCGATTCGCAACACCCGTGGCGGCATCATCAACGCCCGCGACATCAGCGCCACCGCCGTGACCGGCGACATCCTCAACGAGCGCACCGTCACCACCTTTAAACAGCAAGGCGACGGCTACCAACTGCGCAACGACGTGGCCAGCGACGCCTCGCGCTTCGAAGCCACCGACACCCTCAAGCTCAACGCCGGGCGCGATGTGCTCAACATCGGCAGCGACCTCAAGGCCGGTGGCAACGCCAGCGTGACCGCCGGGCGCGACGTGGTGATCGCCAGCCAGACTGAACAGGACGACTACGCCTACCAACGCCGTCGCGTCAAAGGCACCGAGCAAACCACCCTGCAATACGGCTCGAACGTGGACGTGGGCGGCAACCTTGCCATCGACGCCCGCCGCGACATCGCCGTGGTCGCCAGCACCGTCAGCGCCGCCAAAGACCTCAGCGTCAAAGCCGGCGAAAACCTGACCCTGGCCGCCGCCGCCAACGAGCAACACGACTACTCCAAAGGCAAAAAAGGCGGCACCAAAACCACCACCCAACTCGACACCGTCACCCAGCAAAGCGCCGAACTCAAAGCCGGCGGCGACCTCATCGCCATCGCCGGCACCGACCTGACCCTGGTCGCCAGCAAAATCAGCGCCGGCAACGAAGCCTATGTCCACGCCGACAACGAACTGAGCCTGCTGGCCGCGCAAGACAGCAACTATTCGCTGTACGACATGAGCAAAAAGGGCGGTTGGGGCAGCAAGAAAACCCAGCGTGATGAAGTCACCCAGGTCACGAATGTGGGGAGTGAGATCAAGACCGGTGGTGACCTGACGTTGCAGAGCGGCGGGGACCAGAAGTATCAGGCGGCGAAGCTCGACAGTGGCG
This sequence comes from Pseudomonas sp. O39, assembly GCF_045447295.1. Classification (NCBI taxonomy): domain Bacteria; kingdom Pseudomonadati; phylum Pseudomonadota; class Gammaproteobacteria; order Pseudomonadales; family Pseudomonadaceae; genus Pseudomonas; species Pseudomonas sp. O39. Next base: position 171,661 of record NZ_JBJGXV010000009.1, on the reverse strand, counting down.
GGGATATTGCGATTGTCAGTGGCGGGGCGGTGACGTTTGAGGCGGTGAAGGATTTGCACGACGAGAGCCACACCAAGAGCAAGGGTGACCTCGCCTGGACGAGCTCCAAGGGCAAGGGGAACACCGACGAGACTCTACGCCAGACGCAGATGGTTGCAGAAGGCAACGTCGTGATTAAAGCCGTCGATGGCTTGAAGATTGATATCAAGCAGATCGATCAGAATACGGTTAGCCAGACGATTGATGCGATGGTTAAAGCCGACCCGCAGTTGGCTTGGCTGAAAGAGGCCGAGAAGCGCGGAGATGTGGATTGGCGCCAGGTTAAAGAGCTGCATGACAGTTTCAAATATAGCAATTCAGGCTTAGGCGCCGGCGCGCAAATCATCATTGCAATCATCGTGACGTACTTCACGATGGGTGCCGCCAGCGGTGCAATTGCTGCTGCAGGGACTGGGACGTCGATGGCAGGGGCGACGGCTGCTGCCACCGCTACCTCTGCTGCGGGCTGGGCCAATGCTGCGGGGAGCGTCGTTCTCGGCGGCATGGCGAGTAACGGTGCAATCAGCACCATCAATAACCGTGGCAACCTGGGCGCTGTCTTGAAGGATGTAACTTCGAGCGATGCGATGAGGGGCTATGTGGTATCCGGTGTCACTGCTGGCTTGACTGCTGGTGTTTATGACAAGTGGACCAGCACTCAGACCGGTACTTCCACCGCACTACCCAACACTGGCGCTGTTGCCACCGTAAGTCCGTTGAGCACTTGGCAAGGCGTGGGGCAGTTCACGGCCAACCAAGTACTGCAAAACGGAACATCAGTCTTGGTGGATCGCGCGCTCGGAGGGGAAGCCCGTCTTGGGGAGGCGTTGCAAAATAGCTTGGCCAATGCATTTGCGGCTTATGGATTTAACTTGGTCGGGGATGTTTCCAAGGGCCGGTTTGCAGAGGGTGGCATTACCAAGATTGGGTTGCATGCGTTGATGGGCGGGTTGGCAGCTGAGGCTTCTGGAGGCGATTTTCGCACAGGAGCGCTGGCAGCTGGCGTAACTGAAGCATTGGTAGATAGCCTCGCCAAGAACTACGCCGCCATGCCCGATGACCAGAAGAAAGGTTTGCTGGTCATGAACTCGCAGTTGATTGGTGTGCTTGCGGCTTCGGTACTGGATGGTGCTGATGCGAAAAGTCTGCAAACTGGGGCATGGGTGGCGGGTAATGCAACACAGTACAACTACCTCAATCATGAGGAAAATCAAGAGCGCCGCGAGGCTAAGAAAGACTGTCAGGGAGGGGATAAGGCTGCCTGCGGTCGCGCTGACGCCCTGGACAATCTGGATAAACTTCGTGATCTGGAACTGAAAACCGCTTGTACTGCGAACGGCGCCAGCAGTACCTGCCGCGGTTTACGACAAAAAGCGGAAGAAGCCGCGCGGAGCCTTGTGGCCGCCAGGTTTGGTCCTGAAGCCAAAGAGCAGGCTAAGGAAACTGCCCAAAACAAGGAACTTGCTGCTTATTCGATTGAGGCTGAGCTTCGCAGTATCAAGGAAATAAACAACCCATTTGCTGCGGCACAAACGGCGCGGCTGGCGAAGGAACTTGCTGAGTTCGGTTCAGACTTTATCCCCATCTACGGTGACGCAAAGGGATTCTATGAGGCGCAGGATCCGTTCGATTATGCGATGGCAAGCGTTGGGTTGATTCCCGGGCTTGGAGATGCAGCTCAGAAAATTTTGGGTAAAGCGAAAAAGCTATACCTTGAAGGGAAAGTGGCCGAGTCGGCGGACTTGGTGGAAGGGCTAGCGAAGAATTTACCATCGGGAGCAGGTCCTAAAAACCCACTTCTTGGCGATTCGATACCGCGAAACGGTGAGCGTTTGGTCGTGAATCAGGGGCCAGTACCCACCTGCGGGCATAACTCCTGTGGAATGGTTTTGGATACCATGGGGAAAAAGGTTGACATAGGCAATTTGATAGAGAAACTTCCACCCGGAAAAGACGGTATTTTTCCTAACGATGTTGCAAGCTTAATGAAATCCGAGGGTATTAATGCTGCCGCCTATGCTGGCCGTAATGTTGCTGACTTGTCGAGATATACCTCAAATGGAACACCTGTCGTTGTTCAGGTGGTAGATAAAACTAATGGCACCAACTTTTCCCATTTTGTAGTGGTAGATGGCGTTACTCGGAGGAATGGTATCGATGTTGTTGCGATACGAGACTCCCATGGAAAGCAGTATTTTAGTCCGGTAACTACTTTTGAAAAGAATTTTTCCGGTTATGTTGTTGTCCCAAAGGAAGTGTTGAAATGAAATTAAATATTGTTTTTCCTCGGACGATGGTTGCCGAAAGCCTGCTTGCCCAGAGACTAATTCCGTGTGTATGTAAAATATCAAAAGAATTTGAAATATGTTTTTTAGATCCGCTTCCTGAGGTGACAGGAGTCGTTTCGGAATGGGACCGTTCAGAACTCGAATTAAGAGCAATTTCCGGCGTGGGAGGGCAGTATTCGCACTATGCGCACAGTCGAGTAACATTAAAGAAAATACAAACTGATGTGTATCAAATTCTGGATCTTGAAATGTTTTATAGGCTTTTTGGATGGTGCAGTGTATTAAATGATGGCATATATGCGCAGCCAGGAAAATTTTGGGATGATGAGTAGCAGGCGGAAATGGGGTGGGTTTATTTAGTCGCAAAAAAATGAAAAACGGGGTCAGACCCTGAGGGATCCCCACAAATTTACTCCAAGCTCTGCGCCTGATGATGCACCTCATCACGCAGAGCATGCTCCAATATTTCCAAGTGTCCTCGGCCCCCAAAATCTGTGCAGCATCGCCTGGAAAAGGGCACAGATTTATTTGATTTTCATAGGGTGTTTGTGTCTAAGGTAGGCGAGTTTATTTAGGTGTAGTGTACTTTTTTGGAGTTATACGTGTTTTTTCGTTTGAGATATTAAAATCTAGTTCTTTAATAAATTGGCTTTTGTTTTTTACATCTTGAGGAAAAACGGGGTCACGGAAAAACAGCGAAAAACAGCGAAAAACAGGGTCAGACCACTATTCTTCTGACGGAGCACTAAACGTGGTCTGACCCCTATTTTCCCTTTTTTCTACCTATTTTTACGGTGGTCAAGTAACTGGCCTGCCTAACCAAATTCAGAAAAAATAAGGAGAAGGTAATGTCCCCACTTGGTGTATTGATTAGTTTGGGTTTGGCTTGTTGGTCAACCATTTTTTTGGGATTTAGAAAGCGCTGGATAGGGCGAGAAGATATTTTTGAGTTTGCCATGAATCAGCTTTTAAATGGTTGCGAAAGCGAGCGCGTTGCCATCATTGCTGGAGGCGAATATTTAAGCGATGAAGAACTTCTTGAGGTTGTCTCAAAACAAATGGAGATGACGAACCTTCTTGCCGAAATTGAAAAGTGGCGTTTAGCTTTTCTGCTTTGTATTGATACGTCGAATGACAGTGACGAAGATAAAATAAATAGACTTCAGGAAGTCTATGCGGACTTTGATTATTCGGAAGATATGGCTTCGTGCAGTATTTACTCTCAGGATGGTGTCGACCCGCTTGTAGCAATGAGCCGAGTTGTGGAAAAACTAAGAGAGAGGTTTTTGCTCCGATAATTTGATGGTGCAAAAGCGACAGGAACTGCCGGCGAAAGTGCAGGCGCCATGCGCCGATTGGACTATGAAGGTGCTCCCTATCACGGAAAAGTCGATAATGCAGTTAAGAGCCGAGAAAAATGGGGTCAGACCACTATTCTTCTCTATTCTTCTAACGGAGCACTAAACGTGGTCTAACCGCTGTTTTTTTCTGTTTTTTTGAAATTTCACCTTTGGACTGGGATGACAGATGATTACAGTAAAGTTTGAGGCAGGTGACTGCCTAGAGCTTTCTATTGAAACCTTTGTTGGTGCGCATCTTAAAGGTATTAGTTTTCATCGTGCGATATTTGAGGGCTTAGATTTTAGTAAGGCCGACTTTACAGGTTGTGATTTGAGGAATTCTGTATTTTATTTTTCTGTATTGAATGATGCGAGAATGATAAATGTTTCATTGGTTAATGCGATATTGGTCGGATCCAAAATGAGAGGGGTTGATCTTTCTGGATCTTTACTTATGTATTCTGATTTCTCTAAGGTTGACTTTAGCTTGTCAAGCTTAAGAGGTGCCACCGTAGTTGGGGGGGACTTTCGAGACGTTGAGTTTTCAGGTGCGGACGTCACTGTTGTCGGGCTGGATCAGTGTAATCTGGAGGGGGCTTCGTACGATGATCAAACTATATGGCCGGAGAATTTCAATCCCGAAGAACATGGTTTAATAAATAAAAGGCGAAATGGGGACAGATTTATTTAAGCAACAAAGGACCTCGGAAAATTAAATAAAGAAGCGGGTTGCTTTTGTACTCTCTTGTCAGGTCGCCAAACCTGATCGCCATATGGGCGACGGGCCGGAATACAAGCCCCGCGCCCAAACCCCCGCAAGGCATCAAAGTGCTGGCCCACGCACAACGCTTCACGTATTCGTCCCCGAGGCCGATACCCTGGCGATGATTAAACGCATCAAAGAACCCGCGCCGGCCAATCGCCGGGGCTCTCAACCCGCTCTACCGTCACACCACAAGGAAGAAGTACATGATCAAGCTGTTCTGCAAAGCTGCTGTTGTATTGTCCCTGGCCACGCTGTTTGGCTGCTCCTCGACGCCGTCGGTGGAGAAGATGCAGGCTGACGTGGCGAACTACTCGTTGCCCAAGGCCGCGGTCGCCGATAAAGGCCTGGTGTATGTCGTACGCCCAAGCAACGTGGGGATGATGGTGCGGTTCAACGTGTTCCTGGATGACAAGGAAGCCGACTCGGAGATGGGTTACAACCGTGGTAACCAGTACATTTATTTCTTCGTGACGCCGGGTCAACACGTGATCAGTTCTAAAGCTGAAAACTGGGCTGACATGCCGATCAACGTCAAGGCCGGTGAGGTGGTTTACCTCAAGCAGGAAGTCGAAATGGGCTTCGCCGTGGCGCGCAACAGCCTCAAAGTGCTGAGCGATGTGGAAGGCCGCTATCTGGTCAAGGACGCGTCGTTGGGTACCGTGGCAAAAGAAAGCAAGTGAGTTAAAAAGCGCTTGAGGCGGCCGGGCGCAGAGCTCGGCCGTTGTTGCTGTTTACATAAGCCGGAGTGATACCGTATGGACGCAATTGCCCCCGCTAAACGGCCGACCATTCTGGCCAGCATCGGCCGTCGCCTGCTGGCCCGAATCATCGATTCTGGCATCGCGGTGCTGATCTTTTTCATTGTTAAGTTGGGCGCCGAGGTGCTGTCGGCGTTCGTCCCCGCCGTGACGGCCAAGGGTGGGGTCCTTGCGGCGTTTTTGAGAAATAAATCTGTCACCTTTGCTGCCTCGTACTTTTGAAGTGTGACAAAGAGGGCTGGAAAAGGGCGGCAGAGTTATTTGATTTTCTCAGAGCTTTTTTAAAGTAATTAATATAAAGGTGTCTGGGTGTTAAGTGCGATGTTCAAGTGCGTAAATGATGCGAAGAAAAAATATCCTTTAAATAAGTAATCTATGTGAGGTTGTGAAATTGAAAAAATTAATATTGGTCGGCCTCGTTGCTTTGCATTTGACAGGTTGCACGTGGACGGATGCCAGTAAAATTGCACCGGGTGAGTATATGATTACCAGCAGTGGTAGTATTTTCAATTCAAGGGCGGGGTTATTGGAAAATATTAATCAAGAGGCTAAAAAGGCCTGTGGTGGTGCGGATTACCATTTAGAAGGAGACAAAGACGCCAATATGCTCGTTAGCACCGTATCTCATTTGGGTCCTACTCCAACTACAATGCTTGGGCTCAAAGCAGTGTGTGAGGGACGTAGTGAGTAGTTGGAGTGCAAAAGGATAAGCAGATGTTTTTCTAACGCCTGCCTGTCAGAAAATCGGGGTTAGACCCTGAGGGATCCTCACAAATTTACTCCAAGCTCTGCGCTTGATGATGCAAAAAATGCGGTCAGACCACTATTCTACTGACGGAGCACTAAACGTGGTCTGACCCTTATTTTTAGTCGGCGGTATGCGTTGGAGCATTGATTCCGACAACAGTGAGTGTCCAATGTGGGAGCTGGTTTGCCTGCGATGCAAACACCTCGGTTTTTCTGACAGACCCAAGTGATGCCATCGCAGGCAAGCCAGCTCCCACCTTTGTTTTGTGCCGTGTCAGGGGCGCTGGCTTATGCCCTGGGCTGCAGGCAATCCAGTGCGCGGTCGGCAAGTGTGCGGGCCATGTCGATCAGGTGTTCGGTTGCGCCAGCCATATGGCGTTGATCGCCGCTCAGGCCTTGGGTGGTGTCGGCAGCGGTGGCCGCAGCACAGCGCAGCAGGTTGCAGATTTGGGCGAGGGCGTCTTCGAAGCTTAGGTCTTGATGCACTGTAAAAGATTGCGGTGAAGCGGGTTGCAGATAGTGACTCAGGGCGCGATCAAAGATCTTGCGGTCGGGGGTGAAGCAAGTTGAATCCGAATGGCTTTTGCTCATACATAAGCTCCTGATAAGGGGGCCTACTTGTTCTCAGGTTTCCACTCCTGTTCGCTGATAGGCAGCGACAGAGCGAAGGCTAGCCAGTGGCGTGAGCAGGCGCAAGGCCAAAGGATTGTCTAGGAAACTTCCTGCAAATTAAAGCGATATGGATTGCTGGCCTTTGACCATGCATGGCGAGCGGGCAACACCGATCAAATGTGGGAGCTGGCTTGCCTGCGATAACGCCGGGCCGGCCAGCACATTTGTCACTGTAAGACCGCCATCGCAGGCAAGCCAGCTCCCACCATTCAGATCATGATCAGGCCAGGTATTTGTTAAACCAGCCGAGGGTTCTTTCCCACGCCAGGTTCGCCGCCGCCTCGTCGTACCGTGGCGTCGAATCATTATGAAACCCATGATTGGCGCCTTTGTAGATATACGCCTCATAGGTCGTGCCTGCGGCCTTCAACGCTTTCTCATACGCCGGCCAACCCTCGTTGATCCGCGTATCCAGCTCGCCGTAATGCAGCATGATCGGTGCTTTTATGCGTGGCACGTCCTTGGCCTCTGGTTGGCGCCCATAGAACGACACCGCCGCACCCAGTTCCGGATAGGCCACCGCCGCCGCATTGGTCACGCCGCCGCCATAACAGAAGCCGGTGATCCCGACTTTGCCGGTGCTGCTGTCGTGGTGCATCAGCCATTCGATGGCGGCGAAGAAGTCGTTCATGAGTTTTTCGGGGTCGACTTTCTGTTGCAGCTCTACGCCTTTTTCATCGTTGCCGGGGTAGCCGCCCACTGAGGTGAGGCCGTCGGGTGCCAGGGCGATGAAGCCGGCTTTGGCCAGGCGGCGGGCGACGTCTTCGATGTAGGGGTTCAAGCCTCGGTTTTCGTGGACAACCACCACGGCGGGCAGTTTGCCGCTGGCTTTGGCCGGGCGCACGAGGTAGCCGCGCACGGTGCCGTTGCCTTTGGGCGAGGGGTAGGTGATGTAGTCGGCGATGATGTCCGGGTCGGTGAATTTGACTTGTTCGGCCAGCGCATAGTTGGGGCTCAGTGCCGCCAGCAGCGCGGAGGCGGTGAGGCCACCGAAGGTGAACAACGCGGCGCGGTCGAGAAATTCGCGGCGGTTGAGCTTGCCGTGGGCGTAGCCGTCATAGAGTTCCAGCAGTTCGGGGGCAAAGTCTTTCGCGGTGAGACGAGTCATCGGAGCAGTCCTCGATTAGCAGTGGCATTCAATGTAGACCAGGATCAGCCTTCGCGGCCATGGGCGGCGGCAGCCAATAGGCCGGTATCGACGCGCACAAAGACCGAGTCGCCGATGGCCGTGAGCACGTCACCGGCGTACACCTCACAGACCACGCGGCTTTTGCGCCCCACGTCACCCTCGACCCGTGCGCGCAGGCTCAGCGTTACGCCCATCGGCGTCGGCTTGATAAATTTGATCCCCAGGTTGCCGGTAACGCAGTCGATGCGCGGCAGGCTGCCGGGCGTGCGTTGCTCGGCGCGATAGTGGTAGGCCATGGCGGTCCAGTTGGAATGGCAGTCCACCAGCATGGCGATCAGGCCGCCGTAGACCAGGTCGGGCCAGCCGCTGTATTTGGCGTCCGGCTGATGCTCGGCAATCACATGGACGCCATCGATGTCCCAACGGCTTTTGATGTGCAGGCCGTGCGGGTTGCTGCCGCCGCAGCCGTAGCAGATGCCTTCCGGCGCGGTGGTGTCCTGCAGAGAAGGGGTGTGCATGCAAAGTCCTTATTGTTCTGGGGCGACTACTCTGTTTAACAGGACAAACGCCTGATGGGAATAAATCCATGGCGTGGCGTGTAAGCTCAGCGCGCGTGTTCTTTTCTCCTGCGGAGTTTTCCATGAAGCGTCGAACGCTCCCGGTCGTCATGCTGGCTCTGGTTGTGGGTTGGTTTTCCAATGCCCAGGCCGTGGAGTACAAAGACGTCAACCGCACGGCCAGCCAGATCAGCTTTACCTTCCAGCAATTCGGGCAGCGGGTGTACGGCACCTTCAGCGACTTCGAGGGCAGCCTGACCTTCGATACGCAAAAGCCCGAGGCGGCGCACGCATTGCTGAAGATCCAGCTCGCCAGTATCGATGCCGGCAGCCAGGACGCCAACACCCAGTTGCAGCAACCGGCGTGGTTCGACACCGCAACCTATCCGGTGGGCGTGTATGAATCCAACGGTGCCCGCGCGCTGGGCGACAACCGCTACAGGATCACCGGCAACCTGACGATCAAGGGCATTACGCGGCCGGTCAATATTGAGGTCGTGCTCAAGGAGCAAAGCGGTATCGGCGTGTTCGACGGTGAGTTCATCCTCAACCGCGACGACTTCAAAATTGGTGAGGGCGAGTGGGCCGGCAACAGCGTGGTGTCCAACGGCATCAACATCAAATTCAAGATGGTCGCGCCACAACGCTAGGGCCGTTAACGGGCGAACCGCTTCGCGCCGGCCACGCAGCCGATCACTGCGACCGTCACCAGTACCATGCCCAGGCTGACCGGCTCGTGCAGCAGGCCAGCCGCCAGTGCCAGCCCGAAGAACGGTTGCAGCAACTGCAACTGGCCGACGGCGGCAATGCCGCCTTGGGCCAGGCCGCGATACCAGAACACAAAGCCGATCAGCATGCTGAACAGTGCCACATAACCCAGGCTCAGCCAGGCCGGCAGGCTGATGCCGGCCAGGGTCGAAGGCGCCAGGATCAGGCTCAAGGGCGCCACCACCGGCAGCGACACCACCAACGCCCAGCAGATCACCTGCCAGCCACCCAGGCTGCGCGACAGCTTGGCGCCTTCGGCATAACCCAGGCCACAGGCCAACACCGCCAACAGCATCAGCACGTCACCGGCGGGGGCGGCGCTCAAGCCTTGGGCCACGGCGTAGCCCATCACCAGCAGGCTGCCCAGGCTCGAAAATAACCAGAACACCGGGCGCGGACGCTCGCCGCCGCGCAGCACGCCAAACACTGCGGTGGCGAGGGGCAGTAAGCCGATAAACACAATGGAATGTGCGGAAGTGACGTACTGCAAGGCCAGGGCTGTTAGCAAGGGAAAGCCGATCACGACGCCGAGGGCCACGACCACCAGGGGCAGCCATTGATTGCGCGCGGGGCGCTTCGCCTGGAACAGCCGCAGCAGGCATAACCCCAGCACGGCGGCGAGGGTGGCGCGGATCATGGTCAGGAACACCGGGTCGAATTCCATCACCGCCAAGCGTGTGGCCGGCAATGAACCGCTGAAAATCACGACGCCGATAAAACCGTTGATCCACCCTTGGGTGCTGCTGTCGAGTGGGTTGAGCGCTGAGGTACGTTCCATGGGGTGTGCTCGAAAGGAGGGGTTGCGTGACGGGCATCCTAGGGTCGAATATCAGCACAATCAAAAAAGTGTAATGGATACACCGTCTATGCCGCGCGCCCGCTACAAGTCGCTGGTCGACACCTTTGCCGAGGACATCCGCAGCGGGGTGTTGCCGCCCGGCACGCGCCTGCCCACCCACCGGCAACTGGCCGCCGACCACCGCCTGGCACTGGTGACCGCGAGCCGGGTGTACGCCGAACTTGAGGCCATGGGCCTGGTCAGCGGTGAAACCGGCCGTGGCACGTTTGTGCGCGAGATCGCGTTGCCGCCAGGGCAGGGCAGTGGGCAGATGAGCGTCGCGACGGGGATGCTCGACCTTAACTTCAACTACCCGTCGCTGCCGGGGCAGGCGGAGCTGTTGCGCACGGCTTTGCGCCAACTGGCGTTATCGGGCGACCTGGAAGCGTTGCTGCGTTATCAGCCCCATGCCGGCCGTTTGCATGAGCGCGCCGCCATGGCTCGCCACCTGTTGAGCCGAGGGCTGGCGGTGGAGGCCGAGCAGGTGCTGGTGGTCAGCGGGGCCCAGCACGGTTTGGCGGTGGCGATGATGGCGTTGCTCAAGCCAGGGGATGTGATCGCCGTCGACGCGCTGACCTATTCGGGGTTCAAGGTGCTGGCGGAAACCTTGCACCTGGAAATCGTCGCAATCGCGGTCACTGCCCACGGCCCGGACCTGGCGGCTCTGCAACGCCTGTGTCGCCAGCGGCCGGTGCGCGCCGTGTACAGCATGCCGACCCTGCATAACCCGTTGGGCTGGGTGATGAGCCTGGAGCAACGAACACAACTGGTGGCCATCGCCCGCCAGCACCACCTGATGGTGATCGAGGATGCGGCCTACGCGTACCTGGCCGAGGACGCACCGCCGCCAATGGCGGCCCTGGCGCCTGAACGCACGGTGTACGTCGGCGGGCTGTCCAAGAGTGTCGCCACCGGCTTGCGCGTCGGTTTTGTTGCGGCGCCTGCGGCATGGGTAAAGGCGATTGAACGCACCATCATGGCCACCACCTGGAACGTGCCCGGGGTGATGAGCGCGATTGCCGTCGCCTGGATCGAGGACGGCACCGTCGCCCGCCTGGAAGCGCAAAAGCGCCAGGATGCCCAGGCGCGACAAACCTTGGCCGCGCAGGTGTTGGCTGGGGTGCATTACATCAGCCACCCCTCGTCGTATTTTTTGTGGTTGCCGCTGCCAGAAGAGGCGCGGGCCGATCAGGTCGCCATGACCCTGCAACGCGAGGGCATTTCGGTGTCCACCGCCGAGCCGTTTGCCGTCTCGGCGAGCGTGCCGCATGCGCTGCGCCTGGCGCTGGGCTCGGTGGACATGACGGCGCTGCGCACGGCGCTGGTGCGCGTGCGCAGGGTGGTGCAGTGGTGAGCCGAGCTTGGGCGGCTCAACGCCGTCATCAGTATTTGTAAGCCTGACGCCCGATCAGCAGCCACTTGCCTTTTTGCTTCTGCCAGACCTGAAAGTTGTCGATGTCGGTCGGCACGTCGACGCCGCTGTTCACGGCCAAGGCGTGAAAGTGGTTGCGCACCAGGGCGGTGTCGCCTTGCAGGGTGATGGTCTGGTTCTGCATTTCGAGGGTCTTGAAGGCGCTGGTGTGGGTTTCCAGGTCGGCGATGAATTGCGCCTTGTCCTGCACTTTGCCACTGGAGTGACCGTAGGTGAGTTTGTCGGACGTCAGCGCGTGAAGCTGCTTGAGGTCCAGGTGCAGCATGGCTTGGGTCAGTTGGTCGACCGCTTGAGCCACATCCTTTTCAGCGGCGGCAGGCGCCGCTGCGACATAACCGGAAAACAGGCACAGAAAACCGATCAGCACTTTGACGTTTGGCATGGGTGTTTCCTTATTGTTGTTGGGGGCGCAACGACCACTTTAGTCGTCGTACAACCATGCAATATTTTCGTCTGGGAAGGAAAGTGAAATTTTTAAAAGTCTTAAAAAGTTAAGGCCTAGAGGCTTCATGGAAATAAGACTGTCTTATACGACGTCCCAACACATCAAATAAGCGCCAAGGCTTACGCTTGCCACTTCCTGCACCAGTAGCACATCGCTATGCTACTGCCGAAACAACAACTCGTCCGAGGTGCAAAATGGATTTTGACTGGCACAGCGGCGTCATGACCCGCGCCACCCCGGTGACGCCATACTATAAAAATACCCAGAAAGTTCGCCGATTCATGCTTGAACACTGCGGCCCGGCGTTCAAGTTCGACCGGCCGTTGATGGCCTGGATTCGCAACGACATCCCCAAGACGCTGGGCGATGTGGTGGATGAATGGCAACGTCGCCAGGAGGATTCACGCGTATGACACCGGATCAGAAATACCAGGCCGCGCAAGAGCGCATCGGCTATCTATTGGAAGCATTCAAAATCGGCGGCAACTACACGCCGCTGGTGCGCGACGGTAACCACCTGTACATCAGTGGCCAGATTCCCCGTGTCGGCGACACCATCGTGCTGCCTGGCAAAGTCGGTGAAAGCCTGACCCTGGCCCAGGCGCAAATCGCTGCGAGTATCAGCGCATTGCGTTGCCTGGGGTTGCTCAAGCAGGCCTTGGGTTCGCTGGATCAGGTCAAGGCAATCCCGCGCATTGCGGTGTACGTGCGCAGCGCTGAAGATTTCGACCAGCAGAGCGAAGTGGCCAATGCGGCCTCCGACCTGCTGCATGAAATCCTCGGTGCCGCCGGGGCGCATACACGGACATCGGTTGGTGTGATGCAGTTGCCAAAATCAGCGGCGGTTGAAATCGAAATGCTGGCCATTGCTCACGCTTAACCTGCGGGAATAACCGTTGATGATTACCTCAGGCATGGTGGTGCTGGTCAACTACGCACGCTACCTGGCACCCGGCGTGCTGCTGTTTGGCTTGTGGTTCGCGCTTACGCCCAAAGCGTTGGCCGCGATACGCATCCTTATCTTGCTGATGGCATTTGTATTGCTGCGTGATGCGATGACGCCGTTGGGCATCTGGTCGTTGAGCGGCGATGTGCAGATTGCATTCAGCGGCAATGCCTTTGTGTTGGCGGCGCTGGGTGGTTTTTCGCTGCTGTTGATAGCGCTGCTTGCACGGATAGCACCGGAGCTGTGGCAGTGGGTGCGCTGGTCCATCGGCAACCCGACGGTTGGCCTGGCTGTCGCGCTGGCCGTGGGCTGTTTGATCGGCGTGCCGTTGCGGGTTTATCAAGGCATCGAGGCGTCCGCGATCCACGGCTACTGGGTGTGGCTGCCGGGCATGGTGGTATTGGCGTATGGCGCCAATGCGTTGGAGGAGGTGCTGTTTCGCGGCTTTTTACAGGGCTATCTGGAGCAGCAGGTCACCCCGTTGCGGGCGGCGTTGATCAGCGGCGTGGCCTTTGCAGCCTGTCATGCTTTCCTGGCCTTAAGCGTCACCCAACTGGGCTGGCCGGTGTTGCTGTTTACCCTGATCGAAGGCTTGGCGTGCGCTCTGGTGCGCATGCGTTATGGCGTGTTGCCGGCGACAATCGCCCATGGCACCGCCATCCTGCTGATTGCCGTGCCGCACATGGCGTGATCTGAAACACAGCTCCCACCTGGCTCGACTTGAAATACAGTCAAAATGTGGCAGCGGGCTTGCTCGCGAAGACGGTGTGTCAGTCACCAGATGCATCACCTGACACTCCGCTTTCGCGAGCAAGCCCGCTCCCCCAGGTTGATCGCGTTCAGGCCGTTGTGGCTCTACATGGCTTGATGTGAAATACAGCCAGCTCCCACAACTTCTACAGCGGCGGTGTGCGCGGCGGAATCAGGCGTTTGCTGCCGGTGGCTTCATACGCGCTGGCCAAGCTCAGCAGCGCCGAGTCATCGTATGCCCTGCCGGCAAAGGTCAGCCCGACCGGCATGCCGATGTCCGCCATCACGCCCATCGGCACGGTCACGGTGGGCACACCCAGGTGACGGATCGCGAGGTTGCCGTTAGCGACCCAGACACCGTTGCTCCAGGCAATATCGGCAGAGGCTTCGTTGACATCGGCATCCGCCGGGCCGACATCGGCCACGGTCGGGAACAGCACGGCGTCGAGCCCCAGGTTGTCCATCCAGTCTTCCAGGTCCAGGCGCCGGGTCTGCTCCAGGCCACGCAGGCCATCCGGTACAGTGCTGATCTCGTTCCACGGCGTAATGCCGCGTTCGGCCATGCGCACGTATTCATCCATGCCGGCGGCCAGGTCATCTTCACGGTTGGGCAGGGTGCCAGGGTCGTGGGGGAAGATCTTCGGCCCATCGACGTCCGCCAGGCGGTTCAGCGCTGGGTCGCCGTTGGCGCGCAGGAAGTCATCGAAGGCCCAGGCCGACAGTTCCCACAATTCATCGTGCAGGAACTCCTTGGATACCAGGCCGCGAGTAAACACCGTCGGCGCGCCGGGGCGGTCGCCTTCGCAATTGGACACCAGCGGGAAGTCCACCTCGATGACTTCGGCACCGGCGGCTTCGAGTGCCTGGCGTGCGGCGTGCCACAGGTCGATGACGCTGGCCCGGGTGTTGATCTTTTGCCCGGTCGGCCCGCCGATACCGGGCTTTTCGCTGGTGCCGGCCTCGGGGTCAGCGTTGATGTACATGCGCGGCACGCCCAAACGTTTACCGGCGAGGGCTTGGCTATTGACGGCCAGCTCGGCGTACGACGCCGGGCGCACCGAGGCCACGCTCGGGATCGGCACCCAGGGTTGCAGGCGCCACAGGTCGCCACGGGTGTCGGGGTCTTCGGCGACGACCACGTCGAGCACTTCCAGCAGGTCAGCCATGGTGCGTGCATACGGCACCACGACGTCCATGGTTGGCGTCAGCGGCCAGTTGCCGCGCACCGAAATCACCCCACGGGAAGGGGTGTAGGCGCACAGGCCGTTGTTGGAGGCCGGGCCACGCCCGCTTGACCAGGTTTCTTCCGCCACGCCGAATGCCGCGAAGCTGGCCGCCGTGGCGGTGCCGGCGCCGTTGGACGAGCCGGAAGCGAATGGTGCGGTGAGGTAGTCGGCGTTATACGGGCTTTCGGCACGGCCATAAACCCCGCGTTGCATCCCGCCATTGGCCATCGGCGGCATGTTGGTCTTGCCCAGGCAGATGGCGCCGCCGGCCCGCAGGCGTTCGATCGTGAACGCATCGCGCTGCGCGACCAGCTTGGCGAAGGCCGGGCTGCCCGAAGCTGCCGTCAGGCCCTTGACCAGGTAGCTATCCTTGGCGGTATAGGGAATGCCGTCCAATGGCCCCAGGGTTTTGCCCTGTGCCCGGCGCGCATCGGACGCCTCGGCTTCTTTGAGGGCCTCGGGGTTGCGCACGACGACGGCGTTCAACGCGGTTACGGTCTGTGGGCCGTCATAGGCATCGATCCGCGCCAGGTACGCCTTGACCAGTTCAACGGCAGTGGTCTGGCCGGCTTCAAGCGCCGCGCGCAATTGGGCAATGGAAACTTCGGTAACTTGCATCACGTTTTTTTCGCCGCCTTCAAGTGGGAGGTATGGCGGCAGTCTACGGACAGATATTTCACAAAACCAGCGCCGCATAATCCGCGTAGGCAGCGCGCATGACTTGCCACGTGGGCTCATCGGCGGGAATCAGATGTTCGATACGCAGCGAGGTCAGGGTGATGTCCTGGGGCATGCCGAAGGTGGTGAAGGTCGACAGGAAGTTCAGCTCGCCGTGGGGCGAACGGATACGCGTCAGCACCAGCGGCGGTATTTCCCTGGGCAGTTCGGTGCTGGCGGGTGTCGGCAAACTCGCCAGCAACGTCGCCAGGGCCGGGTTGCTCAGTGCCTCACGGCTTGCGCGTTGCCAGGCCAGGGTGCGGATCTCATCGGCATTGAGCAGGTGGTCACCCAGCCCGCCGGGTTGCAGCAAAGTTGTCAGCAGGTTCAGCCCGTCAGCGGCATCTTGCTTGAGCCCCACCTGTTCAAACAACAGCCCGGCGCTGGCATTCGCCGCCAGCACTTGCCACTCGCTGCCCAGCAGAATCGCCGGGGCGGGGTTGTTGGCGTGCAGCACATGGCTGACCGCTTCGCGAATGGCGGCCATGGCTGGCGAGGCGAGTGGGGTGGCGGTGTAGCGTGGGGCGTAGCCGGCGGCGAGGAACACGCGGTTGCACTGCTCAAGCGGTGCGTCCAGCGCCGTGAGTAACATGTGCAGCGTGCCTGGGCTCGGCTTGGCGCGGCCGGTTTCGAGGCAACTGAGGTGGCGTTGCGAAACGCCGGTGATCAGCGCCAGGTCCAGCTGGCTCAGCCTGGCGTGGCGACGCAATTGGCGCAGGTGTTCGCCGGCGGTAGAGGGGGCGTCCATGGCGTAATGATGACCTCCGAGGTCATTGCGAGAGGCACGACCATATCACTATCGTGAGCCTCGATCACGTCAAGGAACAGACCATGCAAACACCCTATATCGCCTGGGCCGGCTTGCTCGGATTTTCGCTGTACACCCTGGCCACACTGCTCACTGCTGAACAATCGCTGCTGGCCTTCGGTTGGGAATTGATGTCCCGGCCGGACACCGCGCAGGTGGTGATCGACCTGTACCTGATGGCAGTGCTGGCGTGTGTGTGGATGTACCGGGATGCGCGCAAGCGAGGGCGCGAGGCGGTGTCACTGTGGCCCTATTTCTTACTGACGGCGGTGTTCGTTTCGGTGGGGCCGTTGCTCTATATCGTGGTGAATGGGGACCGAAATGAATGACCTGTTGAGTGTCTACGCAATCTGCGTGCTGGTGCTGTGCCTGAAGATGTTTGCGATTTCCTGCTATCAGGGTTTCTTCCGAATTCGTGGGCTGGCGTTCACCAATGTTGAAGATGCAGCGCTCTTCAACCGCGCCGCGCGATCAGAGGAGCTGGCGCCCGTCAGTCGAGCGAAACAGGCCTGGGCCAATGACTTGGAGAACATTCCGCTGTTTTTTGCAGTGGGTGGGTTATGCGTGGCGCTGGGCAGTGCCGAGGTTGTCACTGGCTGGCTATTTGGGTGTTTTACCCTGGCCCGGGTGGCGCACACGGTAACCTATCTGACGGGGCTTCAGCCCTGGCGCACGCTGACGTACGCAGTGGGCGTGGTTTGTCTGTTCGGGCTGGGCAGCCAGGTGGTTGCCAGGCTGATATGAACCACGGTTTTCGTGGCAAGAGAGCGTGCTTGAGATGGCGGCATGGCCGCCTTGTCAAGGAACCCCCTTCAGCATCCTCATGCCTGGCGCTGGGGCGCATGTGCGCCAAGCGCCAGGCATGATTGACCGGTCAGACGCCTTTGGTCGAGGGCAGCAATACCGTGAGGATGCCCGCCAGCGGCAGAAACGAGCAGATCTTGTAGACGTACTCGATGCCATGGTTATCGGCGAGCAAGCCCAACAGCGCGGCGCCGATCCCGCTGAAGCCGAACATCAGGCCGAAGAAAATACCGGCAATCATCCCCACATTGCCCGGCACCAGTTCCTGGGCGAAGACCACGATAGCGGAGAAGGCCGAGGCGATGATAAAGCCGATCACCACGCTGAGCACCGCGGTCCAGAACAGGTCGACATAGGGTAGCGCCAGGGTGAAGGGCGCGGCGCCGAGGATCGAGAACCAGATGACTTTCTTGCGGCCGATCTTGTCGCCGATAGGGCCGCCGGCAAAGGTGCCGACCGCTACCGCGCCAAGGAACAGGAACAGGTACATCTGCGAACTGGCCACCGACAGCTGGAACTTTTCGATCAGGTAGAAGGTGAAGTAGCTGGTCAGGCTGGTCATGTAGAAGTATTTGGAAAACACCAGCAGCGCCAGTACCACCAGGGCAAACGTCACGCGTCCTTTGGACAAACCATGGGTGGCTTTACCGCCTTGCTTGAGCTTGAACAGGTTGAGGTGGTGACGGTACCAGCGGCTCAAGCCATACAGCACCAGAATCGCAAAAACCGCGAACAGCCCGAACCAGGCAATGTGGGTTTGGCCGTAGGGAATGATGATCGCCGCCGCGAGCAACGGGCCGAAAGCGCTGCCGGTGTTGCCGCCGACCTGGAAGGTCGATTGCGCCAGGCCATAGCGGCCGCCGGAGGCCAGGCGGGCCACGCGGGATGTTTCCGGGTGGAAGGTCGACGAGCCGACGCCGACCAGCGCCGCCGCCAGCAGTATCGCCGGGAACGTGCCGACAAACGCCAGCATCAGAATGCCGATCAAGGTGCACACCATGCCCGCCGGCAGCAGCCAGGGTTTGGGATGGCGGTCGGTGTGGTAGCCGATCCAGGGTTGCAGCAGGGAGGCGGTCAGCTGGAAGGTGAGGGTGATCAGGCCCACCTGGGTGAAGCTCAGCCCGTAATTGGCCTTGAGCATCGGGTAAATCGACGGCAGCACGGCCTGGATCAGGTCATTGATCATGTGCGCCAGGGCGCAGGCGCCGAGAACGCGCATGACCAGCGGGCTTATTTGGGGCGCAGTGGTTGCAGCGGCGGGTGACGCGGTCAGGGTCGACATGCAGGCATTCCATACAAGGCAGCGAACAGGGGCAGCCAGTACGATGCCGGCTGCCCATTTCTAATTGTTTCGGCGTTCATGCTAGATTCGACAAAAATGCCTGTCTCACGAAATTCGGGAGGCAACTGTCGCAAAAAGGGCGAAATGATAAAACCACTGGATTTATTTCTGCAGGAGATCGACGCGGGCGATTGGGCGGTCATCAGTTCCGCCACCGATTATCCCGAGAATTGGGTGATACCCGAACATCGCCACGAGAAGCATCAACTGCTGTACGCCATCGAAGGCGTGATGGTGGTGCACTCGGCGCAGAACCAGTGGACAGTGCCGTCCAGTCGCGGCTTCTGGATGCCCAGCGGGCAAGTCCACTCTTTGCGCTGCGTGGGCACACTGAAGATGCGCAGTGTGTTTGTGCGGCCCGATGCCTTCCCGAACCTGCCGACCGAGACCAAGGCGGTGAGTATCTCGCCGTTGCTGAGCGAGCTGATCAAGGCGTCGGTGAGTTTGAAGCCGCCGTATGCCGAAGATTCGCGCGACGCCAGGATCATGCACCTGATCCTCGACGAACTTGCGATTCTTCCGGCGTTGCCCTTGTCGCTGCCACAGCCCGTCGACCCACGGATCAACCGGGTTTGCCAGGCGCTGCAACACGACCCTGGCGATGCGTCGACGGTCGCTGATTGGAGTGATCGACTGGACCTGGACCAGAAGACCATCCAGCGCCTGTTCCGCAAGGAAACCGGCCTGACGTTTGGCCAATGGCGCCAACAGGCAAGGTTGCTGCTGGCGCTGGAGCGCATTGCGGTGGGGGAGAAGATTATTGATGTCGCCATCGAGCTGGGCTACGAAAGCCCGAGTGCCTTTACCAGCATGTTCAAGAAACAGTTTGGCAAGACACCGAGTCAGTTTTTCAGGTAGTGCGCGTTGCCACACGTGTCACCGAAACACGCCGTGAGGTCAGGTAAGCCAGCAGGCCAGCGACACCCAGCAAACCCGCGCTCAGTTCAAAGGTCGCCCGGTAGCCACTCAGGTCGAACACCACACCCCCAAGCGTGGCGCCGCAGGCAATCGCCAACTGGATAATCGCCACCATCAGTCCGCCTCCCGCCTCGGCATCGTCAGGCAGGACCCGCGACAGCCAGGTCCACCAGCCCACCGGCGCGGCGGTGGCAACCAGGCCCCACAGGCCCAGCAAAACAGTGGTCGCCACCGGCGAACTGCCCCATGCAACCAGCGCCAGGGCAATTGTTGCCATCAATAACGGGATGGCCGTCAGCGCGTGGTACAGGTGGTTTTTCAGAAAACGCTCAATCAGGAACGTCCCGGCAAGCCCGGCCAGGCCGAGCACCAGTAACATCAGTGACAGCATGGAAAGACTGACCTGGGTTACCGTTTCCAGGAACGGGCGCAGGTAAGTGAACAGCATGAACTGACCCATAAAAAACCCACTGGCGGCCAGCATGCCCAGGGCTACGCGGGCATCCTTCATCAGGCGAAACACATTGCGCGTCTTGACCCTGTCGTCGTGCTTGAGCGAAGGCAGGCTCACCAGCAGCCAGGCGCCGGCCACAACGGCGACCGGGATGACGCAAAAGAACGCGCCACGCCAACCGATCAGCCCGCCGAGAAAGCTGCCCAACGGTGCCGCAATCACGGTCGCCAGCGCGTTGCCGCCGTTGACGATCGCCAAGGCGCGCGGCACCTGCGCCAAAGGCACCAGGCGCATCGCGGTAGCGGCTGACAGTGACCAGAAACCACCAATGGCCACGCCGATCAGCGCGCGACCGAGCATGAATGTCAGATAGTTCGGCGCTAACGCCACCACGGTGCCGGACAGAATCATCAGCGAGGTCAATGCCAGCAGCAGGCGTTTGCGTTCAACCCGCGCTGCGACAGCAGCGATGATCAGACTGGTGAGCAAGGCAAACAACCCGGATACCGAAATGCCCTGGCCAGCCTGGCCTTCAGAGATGTGCAAGTCGCTCGCCAGGGGCGTGAGCAGGCTTACGGGCATGAATTCGGAGGCCACCAGGGCGAATGCCGCCAATGACATCGCGAACACGGCACCCCAGCTGTGCGTATGAGTGTTATCGGACATTACTTCAAGTGGCCTTTGAAAAAGGTGCTGAGCTTGGCAAACGGGATGAGGTCGACCCGGTCGTACAGGTCCACATGGCCGGCACCCGGGATAATCACCAATTCCTTGGGCTCGGCAGCACGCCGATAGGCGTCTTCACTGAACTCGCGGGAGTGGGCGTCAGCGCCGGTAATCAACAACAGCGGGCGCGGGGAGATGGTCTCGATGTCGTTGAACGGGTAGAAATTCATGAACTTCACGTTGCTGGTCAGCGTCGGCCGCGTGGTCGTTTGGGGCGACGCACCGGTCGGGGTAAATTCGCCGCGCGGGGTCCGGTAGAAGTCGTAGAACTCATCGCCCACCGCATCGCCGGTGAGGGTCAGCGGGGTTCCGCCGGTATAGGCGGTGTTGCCACCCTGGAATTCCACATAGCGCTGGTTGGCGGCCTGGCGAAGCAGCTGTTGGCGCTGCTCCAGTGTCACCCCATGCTTGAGGCCGTTGCGATTGGCCGCCCCCATGTCGTACATGCTGACCGTGGCGATGGCCTTGAGCCGTGGGTCGATCTTGGCGGCAGCGATGGCGAAGCTGCCACTGCCACAGATACCGATAATGCCGATGCGTTCTCGATCAACCAGTGGGCGGGTGCCGAGGTAATCCACGGCGGCGCTGAAGGCTTCGGTGTAGAGATCGGGCAACACCGCGTTGCGCGGCACGCCTGCGCTTTCACCCCAGAACGACAGGTCCAGTGAAAGGGTGACGAAGCCTTGTTCTGCCATTTTGGTCGCGTAAAGGTTTGCGCTCTGTTCTTTGACGGCGCCCATCGGGTGGCCGACTATGATTGCGGCGTTCTTTGAGCCCGAGGCAAAGCCCTTGGGGATGAAGAGATTGCCCGCAACGGGCATGCCGTACTGGTTGTTGAAGGTGACCTTTTCCACCGTCACCTTGTCGCTTGTGTAGAAGTTGTCAGCACCGTTGGACATATCGGCTCCCAGTGAAGAAAAAGACGTGACCAGCACACACAGGGCGAGCAAGAAGCGTTTCATGCGTTGATCCTTGAGGAGGTTGGTGCGCACATTTTCCCGATGGGGGCGGGGCTTCTGTAGTGCGTTCCACTGGATTACTTGCCTGATCCTCTGAGTCTTGCCACATGTCGGGGACGCTCAGACCCTGACCGGGGTAAAGTTCACTGAAGAGAGGACAGAGCCCGCTATGAAGATCAATCCATCGCCCCTGGAGGCGCTGATCCAGTCCATTGGTTCGCGGGTTTCAGCACCTGGCGATTACCCCATGCCCATTCCCGGCCTGGGCTTTTATCGGCGCGAGCAGCCGGCGACGCCGGTGGTATGCATGGTCGAACCCAGCATCGTGTTGGTCGCCCAGGGCGAGAAACAGCTTTGGGTCGGCGGCGAGGGCTACCCGTATGACACGTCGCGCTTTCTGCTGACCTCGCTGGACATTCCGGCCAACTCAGAGGTGCTGGCCGCCAGCCCGGCGAAACCCTGCCTGGGGCTGACCTTCAAGCTGGATGTGCGCATCCTGGCCGAATTGATCGCCCAGAGTGATATGCCGCCGACCCGGCAACGGGCGGTGATGAAGGGGGTCGGCATCGGCACTGTCACCGAAGGCATGCTGGCGGCGTTTGCACGCCTGGTTGCGTTGCTGGATGAGCCTGAGGCGATACCGGTGCTCGCCCCCTTGATTCAGCGCGAGATCCACTATCGGCTGTTGAAGAGCGATCAGGCCGGCCGACTGCGCCAGATCTGCGCCGTGGACGGGCAGGGCTATCGGATTGCCAAGGCGATCGATTGGCTGAAACTCAATTACGACGCGCCGTTGCGCGTGGATGAATTGGCTGCGCGCGTGCAAATGAGCGCCGCCACCTTTCACCATCACTTTCGGCAGCTGACGGCGATGAGCCCGTTGCAGTATCAGAAGTGGTTACGCCTGAACGAGGCGCGGCGCTTGATGTTGAATGAGCATCAGGATGTCTCCAGCGCCGCGTTCAAGGTCGGTTATGAAAGCCCGTCACAGTTCAGCCGTGAGTACAGCCGACTGTTTGGTATGCCGCCCAAGCGCGATATGGCCGCGCTGCGCGGCAAAGTCACTGATCAGCCGCCGTCAAGTTAGCGAAGAAAATACAGCCAATCAGCCGCGCAAACAGGCTGAGGGTTTCCGGCAGATTGGGGTCGTCAAACAGCATCGCCCGCGAATCCAGTGCGCACAGTGCGCCGAACAGGCGGCCGTCGGGCAGGAAGATTGGCGCGCCGGCATAGCTCTCGATGGCGTATTGCTTGACCACCGGGCGCGCCGCAAAGCGGCCGTTCCGGCTGACTTGCGGGATGAACAATGTTTGCGGGTTGATGCAGAACTCACTGCACAGGGTGGTTTCCAGGTCGAGTACGTCATCGACATGAATCCCCATTTGCAGCGGGTCATAGGCTGAACACACCACCCATTCCAGATCGGTGAATTTGGCGATACCGGCGAAGCGCATGCCGGTCAGACGGGTGACCAGCTGCAGAATGCTGGTGGTCGCTTCTATTTCGGCGATGGCCGCGCGTTCAGCGGCGCTGAGTAACGAATGTGCTGCGGTGACGCTTGGAATCATGCTGAGCACTCCAATGGCGTGGTGGCGCGAACCACCACGCACGGTCAGGTGTTAGTTAATCCGAGGATGCTGCTGCACCAGGTTCTGGCGCTTGGCTTCGAGTGCGGCAATTTCGGCGTCGATGTCTTCGATCTTCTGCTCGATATTGTCGTGGTGCTCTTGCAGTATCTCCTTGGCTTCTGCCATGTCCGAAGCGGCTGGTGCCGCGCCGCGCAGGGGCTTGTTGGCGGTTTCCTTCATGGTCAGGCCGGTGATCAGGCCGACCACGGCAAACACCATCAGGTAGTAAGCAGGCATGAACAGGTCGTTGGTGCTTTCCACCAGCCAGGCCACCGCCGTCGGGGTCAGGCCGGCGATCAATACCGAGACATTGAACGCACTGGCCAACGCACTGTAGCGCAAGTGAGTGGGGAACATCGCGGGCAGGGTCGAGGCCATGACGCCGATGTAGAAGTTCAGGATCACGGCCAGGATCAGCAAGCCGGCGAAGATCAGGCCGATCTTGCCGCTGGTGATCAGCATGAACGCCGGGATGGCCAAGAACAGCAGGCCGATGCTGCCGGCGATGATGAAGGGCTTGCGGCCGATTTTGTCGCTGACAAAACCAATGAACGGTTGCACGAAGAGCATGCCGACCATGATCGCGATGATGATCAGCACGCCGCTGTTTTCTTTGTAATGCAGGTTATGCGAGAGGTAGCTCGGCATATACGTGAGCAGCATGTAATAGGTCACGTTGGTGGCCGCGACGATACCGATGCAGGTTAGCAGGCTGCGCCAGTGCTGGGTGGCCACTTCTTTGAACGATACTTTGGGGCCGTGTGTCAGGCCTTCGCGGTCGCCTTGTTCAAGTTTGTCCATGTGCTGCTGGAAGGCCGGGGTTTCTTCCAGCGCATGGCGCAAGTAGAGGCCGATCATGCCCAGGGGCAAGGCGAGGAAGAACGGCAGGCGCCAGCCCCAGGCCTCGAAATCGGCTTCACCCAATATCGTGGAAATCAGTACGACCACACCGGCGCCGAGCACGAAGCCTGCGATGGAGCCGAAGTCCAGCCAGCTGCCGAGGAACCCGCGTTTACGGTCCGGCGCGTATTCGGCGACAAAGATCGAGGCGCCGGTGTATTCACCGCCCACCGAGAAACCCTGGGCCATTTTGCACAGCAACAACAGGATCGGCGCCCAGATGCCAATCGACGCGTACCCTGGAATCAGGCCAATGGCGAAGGTGCTCAGGGACATGATCACGATGGTCGCGGCGAGGACTTTCTGCCGCCCGTATTTATCGCCCAGGGCGCCGAAGAACAGACCGCCCAAGGGGCGAATCAGGAAGGGCACGGAGAAGGTGCCCAAGGCCGCGATCATTTGTACGCTGGGCGATGCGTCCGGGAAGAACACCTTGCCGAGCACATAGGCGACAAAACCGTAGACGCCGAAGTCGAACCACTCCATGGCGTTGCCCAGTGCGGCGGCGGTGATCGCCTTGCGCACCTTGGCATCGTCGACAATCGTGATGTCTTTTAATCCAATGGGTTTGACGCTTTTCTTACGTAATTTCATGCGGGCCACTCTAAAACTGAACAGGGGAGGTGCCATCGTTGCGATGGCACCGCTCTGTCAGTTCAGATACAAGCCGACACGAAATAATTCACCACTAATTGCGTTTTTTTGCAGATGCATTGAACTTCACGGTTTAACCAGGGAGTTATCAGAATGCCCGACACTGCCCCGAGGCTGGTCTACCGCAAACCATCGCCCAGCGACGTGCAGCGATTATTCGCGATCTTCGGCGATCCACAGACGAACCTGTTCAATCCTGCCGGTCCCATGACCAGCCTTGACGATGCCCAACGCTTGCTCGACCGCTGGCTTGAACAGTGGGCCACTCAGGGTTACGGCTGGTGGGCGATTGCGCGCATCGAAGCACCGCACCACCTGATTGGCTTCGGCGGTGTCGCGCCGCTCAATTACCTGACCGAGCGGCGCATCAACCTGGGTTATCGCTTTGCGGTCGAGGCCTGGGGGCAGGGCTACGCCACCGAACTGGGCCGTGATGCGCTGGAGCTGGCGTTCGATACTCTCAATTTTCCCGAGGTATTCGGGCTGGTACGGCCCGATCACGCGGCCTCGATTCGGGTGCTGGAGAAGCTTGGGCTGAAGCCTTTCGGCGTGCTCGATGATGTGCCGGGCAAAGCGCCGAGCCGGGTATTTCGTGTTTGTCATCCTACAACTGTGCCTGGTTGAATATTTCTATATCCGCCTGATACCTCAATAAACGGCAATCTTTCAGATTGACAGCGTGTAGGGAGCCCGCTATAAAAGTTATGGTTGTACGACGACATATGACGCTGCGTATGTCCTATCTAACAAAAATAAAAAGTGATGCCATGAATTTGAATGAGCCCCTCAACGCCCATCGCGTCGGCACGGCCGTCGGCAACTATCGCTGGACCATCTGCGCGATGTTGTTCTTCGCCACGACCGTCAACTACCTCGACCGTCAGGTGCTAAGCCTTTTAGCGCCGCAGCTGTCGACACAATTTGGCTGGAGCAACACCGATTACGCCAACATTGCGGCGGTGTTCCAGTTTGTCTATGCGATTTCCATGCTGTTTGCCGGGCGGTTTGTCGACAAGATCGGCACCAAGGCCGCCTACGTGGTGGCGATTGCCATTTGGTCCACCGGCGCGATCATGCATGCGTTTTCGGTGCCGATGGGCGAGGGGATCGCTGCGCTCAGCGGCGCAATCGGTCTGGCGGTGATTCCGGTGTCGATTGCCGGCTTCATGCTGTCTCGCGCCGTATTGGCGATTGGCGAGGCAGGCAATTTTCCCATCGCGATCAAGGCCACCGCTGAATACTTCCCCAAGAAAGAACGCTCCCTGGCCACCGGCATCTTCAACTCCGGCGCTAACGTCGGTGCGATCCTGGCGCCGATCTGCGTGCCGTTGATTGCCGGCCTGTGGGGCTGGGAAGCCGCGTTCATGGTGATTGGCATGTTGGGGTTTGTCTGGGTGGCCGTATGGTCGGCGCTTTATCAGAAGCCGGAGCAGCAAAAACGCTTGTCGGCTGCGGAACTGGCCTATATCCGTAGCGACCAGACGGTGCAGCCTTTCACCCCGGAGCCTGCGGGTGCCACCGCGAAAAAAGTCTCGTGGTTCAAATTGCTGACCTACCGCCAGACCTGGGCGTTCGCCTTCGGCAAGTTCATGACCGATGGCGTGTGGTGGTTCTTCCTGTTCTGGCTGCCCACCTACCTGTCGGCGCAATACGGCATGAAAGGCGCGGATATCGTGATGCCGCTCGCCGTGCTGTACAGCATGACCATGGTCGGCAGTATCGGCGGCGGTTGGTTTCCCAGCTACTTTATGGCACGTGGCGATGCACCGTATGACGGCCGCATGAAAGCCATGCTGGTGATTGCGTTGTTCCCGTTGGTGGTGTTGCTGGCGCAACCGTTCGGTTACCTCAGCTTCTGGGTACCGGTGTTGCTGATCGGCGTTGGCGCTTCGGCGCACCAGGCGTGGTCATGCAACATCTTCACCACCGTGTCGGATATGTTCCCGCAAAAAACCGTGGCCTCGGTGGTCGGTATCGGCGGCATGGCGGGCGGCTTGGGCGGTGTGGTGATGACCAAGATCGGTGGCTGGGTGTTCGACTATTACAAGTCCATCAACGACATTCACACCGGCTACATGATCATGTTTGCGATCTGTGCGCTGGCGTACCTGGTGGCGTGGAGCGTGATGAAAGCGCTGGTGCCACGCCACAAGGAAATCACTGATCTGTAACTCAGTTAAGCGGACGCAATTCTCAGAGCAGCGAAGATCAACTGTGGGAGCGGGCTTGCTCGCGAAGGCGGTGGATCAGTCACACATCAGTCGACTGATACTCCGCTTTCGCGAGCAAGCCCGCTCCCACATGGCAATTGCCTTACAGCTCGCGGGCCCAGGTTTCACTCACCAGCGACTTGCCAAAACTGACCGTGGCCTCTTCTTCAACCAAGCTGAACCCGGCTTTCTGATACAGCTTGCGTGCATCGGTCAGCGCGTCCACCGTCCACAGCAGCATGCTTTTATAACCGGCATGCCGGGCAAAGCGCAGGCATTCCTCCACCAAACGCTGACCTATGCCCATGCCGCGCGCACTGGCGTCCACGTAGAGCATGCGCAGCTTGGCGGTCGTTTCGTCATGGCGCACCACGAAGACTGAACCCACCACCTCGCCATCCTTTTCCGCGATCCAGCAGCGCTCGCACGTTGGGTCAAATTCGCGCAGATATTTGGCGACGATCTCCGCCACCAAAGCCTCGAACTCCCAATTCCAGCTGTATTCACGCGCATACAGCGCCGATTGCTGTTGCACCACCAAGCCCATGTCGCCCGGTTGCGGATCGCGCAGCAGGTAGCTCGGCGTGCGGCCTTGCAGCAGCGTCTGGATCCGCTGCATGGCGCCGGTCAGTTGCTGTTGTTGCGGTTCGGGCAGCGCTTGGAGCAAGGCGATGACTTCTTGCTGGGTCTTGTGTTCCAGCGGTGCCAGCACCGCGCGGCCGAGGTCGCTGAGGTGCAGTTGCACGGCGCGCGCATCAGCGATGGACCGGACTTTCTGGATCAGGCCCTTCTTTTCGAACCCGCTGATCAGTCGACTCAGGTAGCCCGCGTCCAGGCCAAGCATCTGGCACAAGTCGGCACTGGTCAGGTCGCCACGGGAGGACAGTTCGTACATCACACGGATTTCGGTGAGCGAGAAGTCGCTTTGCAGCAGGTGTTCCTGCAGCACGCCGATCTGGTGGGTGTAAAAACGGTTGAAACCGCGAATGATCGCGGCGCGTTCTACAAGGGGCGTGGACATGAGGATGCTCGGTTGGTTGCCTGAGGCAATTATATTGTTGCCGCAGGCAACCAAGTCAAACGCTTTGTTCAACGGTTCCGCGTCACCCGCCAAACGGTATTGGCCAAGTCATCCGCGATGATCAGTGCGCCTTTAGGGTCTACCGTGACGCCCACGGGGCGCCCGCGCGTCTTGCCGTCATCACCACGGAAACCGGTGGCGAAATCAATCGGCTCGCCGGCGGGTTTGCCATGGCTGAACGGCACGAAAATCACCTTGTAGCCCACCGGGTTCTCGCGGTTCCAGCTGCCGTGCTCGCCGACAAATACACCCTCGGCGAATTTCTCACCCATTTCGGCAATGGAGAAATCCACGCCGAGTGCCGCCACGTGGGAACCCAGGCTGTAATCCGGCTTGATCGCAGCGGCGACTTTCGCCGGGTTCTGCGGTTGCGCACGCGGGTCGACATTCTGGCCCCAGTAGCTGTAGGGCCAGCCGTAGAAGGCGCCTTCACGCACGGAGGTCAGGTAGTCCGGCACGAGATCCGGGCCAAGTTCATCGCGTTCGTTGACCACCGCCCATAATTGCCCGGAACCGGGCTGAATGGTCAGCGCGGTCGGGTTGCGGATGCCGGTGGCGTAGGGCTTGTGTGCGCCTGTCGCGGCGTCGATCTGCCAGACCATCGCCCGGTCGATTTCCACTTCCATGCCGCGCTCGGTGATATTGCTGTTGGAGCCAATGCCCACATAGAGCTGGCGCCCGTCAGCACTCACGGCCAGAGATTTGGTCCAGTGGTGGTTGATCTGCGCCGGCAGGTCGGTGATTTTGGTGGGTGGGCCACTCGCCTTGGTCTGGCCGTCGGCATAGTCGAAGCGCACCAGCGCGTCCTGGTTGGCCACGTAGAGTTTGCCGTCGGCGAAGGCCAGGCCGTAGGGCGCGTTGAGGTTGTCGGCAAACACCGTCTTCAGTTCATAAGTACCGTCACCATCGGCATCGCGCAGCAGGGTCAGGCGGTTGCCACCCTTGACCTTGGTGTTGCCCTGGGCCTTGATCACACTGGCGATCACATCCTTGGGCTTGAGCTTGGCCGCGCTGCCGCCACGGCCTTCGGCCACCAGAATATCGCCGTTGGGCAATACCAGGGTTTGCCGCGGGATGGCCAGGTCGGTGGCAATGGCGGTGACGCTGTAGCCTTCGGGCACCGTGGGTTTTTGCGTGCCCCACGGCGTGGGCTCGGCGATTTTCATGCTCGGCAACAGGCTGCTTTGCTGTTCCGGCAATTTAGGATCGGGGCCGCGGGCCTGGGACTTGTCGCCTTCGCCGCCACAGGCGGTCAATAACAGGGCTGCGCTGAGTAAGGTCAGTGTGTGGGAGGTTTTCATTGGGTGGCTCCTGTGCGCAGTCCGGTCCAGGTCGCGGCAATCGTCAGCACGGTAACGACCACCGACAACACCAGGCCGGCGGGCATGGCGGCGTAGGCGTCCTTGGCATGCTGGAACGCATTGACCAGGCCTAGCACCCATGTAGCCAACAGCAGCAGGGCATACACAACCGGTTGACCCGACTTGCGCTCGGCACGCACCAGATTGACCAGTGCAAACAACAGTGCGAGCCCACAGAACACCAGCGCACCGGCGATCAGCCAGGAGGCAAAGTTGGCCCATTGAATCTGATAGGTCTGTGTGTAGGTGATGTCGCTGAGCAAGGCGCCTAGAAACAACGGCACGGTGCCGGCCAGCAGGGTCGCGTGCAGCGGGCCCGGGAGGGCGTGTCGGTAGACGGGAAGGGTAGTCATGGTGATGGCGGCTCCTTGTTGTACAACGCCCCTGGGGTTGGGGCAGCGCATAGGAAAGGAGCCTGGGGTTCGTCAGATAGTTCAGCATATTTCGTGTCGAGATATTATGAACACGCGGGTCAGGCTCATTACCCGTTTGTCATTCCACCCACGCCATTAGAAAAAGAACCTGGCGCCGCTGGCATTTTATAAGCACTGGCAACGTCGTTCGGCCTGAAAAAATGCCATGCTTGTGCGCCAGACATAAGGAACCGACCCATGCCCACCCTGCATCTGCTCTGCGGCAAGATCGCCTCCGGAAAATCCACACTGGCTAAAACCCTCGCCGCCGAGCACGCGGCCATCGTGCTCAGCGAGGACCACTGGCTTGCACAGCTTTACCCCGGTGAGGTCCGCTCGATTACCGATTACGTAAGCCGTGCCCAGCGCGTTCGCGGTGTACTGGGCCCGCTGGTGATTAACCTGTTGCAGTCTGGTGTCAGCGTGGTCCTGGATTTTCCCGCCAATACACTGGCCAATCGCGAATGGCTGCTCGGCCTGGCACAGGCGGCGCAGGTGCCCCATCGCCTGCATTACCTTGAACTGGATGACGCCACCTGCCGCGCTCGTCTGCATGCGCGCAATGCTCGGGGCGAGCATGATTTTGCCGCCACCGATGCCGAGTTTGACCTGATCACCCGCCACTTCTGTGCTCCGAGTGAGGAGGAAGGCCTGGTGATTGAGGTGCATCGCCCATGAGCATGGTGAATGGTGTTGATGCGCAGGGCTTTGTGCAAACCGTTGGCGATGCTGCCCTTCAGCCTGAATTCCAGCCCGTGCTGACGGATGTCTGTGCGACCCTTTCGCAGGCCGGGTTGGGGCTGGAGGCTATTTTTGTCTATGGCAGTGTGGCCAGGGGCGATGCCCGCCCGGGTGATTCGGACCTTGACCTCACACTGGTAACCCGCGACCAGCCTGATGCGCAGGTACTTGAGTCGTTGGAAGCGCTGCGCCAGGCGCTGGAGCAGCGACATCCGATCGTCAGCAAAATCGACTTTGACCTGGGTTATCGCGCCGACGTGCTCGCGCCTGAAAACACCAATAAATGGGGCTTCTGGCTCAAGCATCATTGCCGTTGTGTGTGGGGCGATGACCTCTCTCTGCACTTCGAACGATTCAGGCCTTCGCGTGAAATCGCCCGGGCCTTGAATGCTGGCTTCGAACACGCGTTGAGCGCTTATCTCACACGCATCACGCAGGCCGGTACTGAGCCAGAGCGTCTTCGCTTGCAGCGAGAAGCGGCCCGCAGGGTGATCCGGGCCACTCACACGTTGCGCGCCGATGGCGCATTAGGCTGGCCGCACACCCTGGAAGAGCATGTTGCGTTGTTCGTGCAGCATTACCCGACGATGCGCATTCAGATCGCGTACTTTCTGTTTGAGGCACGCAACCCAAGTGCCGAGCGCGAGCCCTTTAACACGCGGCTGCAAGCCTTTGTGAGCTGGATGGTTTCACAGCAGGCGTAGGTCGGTTGGTTGGCGTTCAACGTCCGGTTACAACCGCCACGCCCATGGATCGTCCTTGATCAACGGGAGTATTTCGGCGTCAGGACTTGAAACGCCCCACCAAGCCGTTCAACTCTTCCGACAGTTTGGCCAGTTGCCCCGAATCGTCCTGGGCGGAGTTGGCCAGGCTCTCCACCAGCCGCGCCTCGTCATAGATCTGCTGGATATGCCGGTTGATTTCTTCGGCCACGCTGTGCTGCTCCTCGGCGGCGCGGAAATCTGCAGGTTCTGGTCGCGGATTTCATTCACTGACAATTGGATGCCCTCAAAACTGTCCCGCGCGCTTTCGATGGACGATACGCTGGCGCGCGACAGGTCCAGGCAGCTGCTCATCTTCTGCGTGACTTCCTCGGTCTTGCTGCCAAGGGTGCCGAGCAGTTGCTCGATCTCGCCGGTGGAGTCGGACGTGCGCTTGGCCAGCGCCCGCACTTCATCTGCCACCACGGCGAACCCACGGCCTTGATCGCCGGCCCGGGCAGCTTCGATCGCGGCGTTAAGCGCCAGCAGGTTGGTTTGTTCGGCGATGGCGCGAATGGTCCCGAGGATCTGGTTGATGCTGCGGCTGCCGGCTTCCAGTTCGACCATGGCCTGGGACGACTCGGTCAACCGCCGGCCCAGGCGATTGACGTTGTCGGTGGTCACTTCAATTTGCTGCTTGCCCTCGGCCACGCGGCGATGGCCGTTCTCGGCGGATTCCGCCGCGCCGCTGCACGAACGCGCCACTTCGTTGGCGGTGGCGACCATCTCGTTGAAGGCGGTTGACACCAACTCCACCGCCTCACGTTGACGGCCGGCAGCCTCGTTCATGTTGTGCGCCACCTGGCTGTTGACCCGTGACGCGTCCTGCAAGTTGGTCGAGGCCGCGCCGATGTGCTGGATCAACTGGCGGATCGCGGCGAGAAACTTGTTGAACCAGCCCGCCAGCTCGGCGGTTTCATCCTTGCCTTGTACGTGCAGCTCATGGCGCAAGTCGCCTTCACCCTGGGCGATGGACTGCAAGCCGGTACTGACCTGGCCGATCGGCTTGACGATTACCTTGGAAAAAGCCGCTGCGATCAACCCGAAAATCAGCACCAGTACCGCCACGATTACCGTGGTCAGGTAGGTCATGCGGGTGGCTGCAGCCATCACTTCGCTGTATTCGATCAACCCCACATAACGCCAGCCGAGGCCGGGCGAGGTCCACACGTTGGCCATGTAGCGCACGCCATCGATCACCACCTCGGTCGAGCCCTGGGGCGTATTGGCCAACTGTGCATACGGCGCTCCGAGGTCTTTGAGCGGCTTGAAGTTGTGCGCGGCGTTACGCGGGTCGACCAGCACCACGCCGTCCTCGATCAACATCACATAGCCGCTTTCACCGAGCTTGATGCTTTTGAGCAATTCGGTAAGGTTTTTTAACGATACGCTGACCACGAACACGCCTTTGGCTTTGCCGGCAGAGTCCAGAAGCGCCCGCGCGGTGCCGACCAGGGCCACGTCGTCTTTGTCGTAATAGTAAGCGGGCGTGCGCACGGTCTTGCCGGGGGTTGCCATCGCGGCCTTGTACCACGGACGGGCGCGCGGGTCGTACTTGGCCAACTGCGGGTCGTCGGGCCATTTGGCGTAGGTGCCATCTTCCAGGCCAATCGACAGAATCGCCGCCGACGGGTGCGTGGCGCCGAACCGGGCGAACTGGTCGATCACCTGTTGTGCCTGCGCCGGCATCGGTTGGCTGGCAGCATCGGCGGGTTGGTAATTTTTCAGAGTGTTCGCGGAAGTGTATACAGGATCAGCGGACATTTGATCGACGTTCTGCATCGTGCCATCGAAAAACTGGCGGATGTTGCCATCGATCTGGCGAATTTCGCGGGTGCTGCCATCAATGAACTGCTCGACGGCCTGGGTCCGGGTGTTCAGCACGGAGATCACCGCGACCACGCTGACCGGGATAAAAGCGACGGATACAAACGCGAGCACCAGCTTATTTTTTATTTTCATCGAGACGACCATCAGCGGGGAGGGCGGCCAAACCGTCAACTCATGGGGCAGGAGCGGCGATTTGCTATCACTGCTGTTTCGGCGCGTGCTCGGAAAATCTTTAGCGATATTTTGTGTACAACAAAAATTGTTTTTGTTGTGTAAATTCGGCCGGTCGATCAGCGTGGTCTTGACGTGCTTGAGCGCAACAGCGTGTGCCCGGAACACCGGTTATCAATACCTGGGTCATGTAAGCTCAGCGGGCAAACGCCGGATGAATTGCGGAGCAAGAGACTGAATGGACGTCACTATTGGGGACACGGCATGCCGCTGATTTCGCAACGCGTAGAACTGGCCCGCAACGGTGCCAACGATAAGGTGATCTGCCGCATGGCGTCGGGCTGGGCGGTGATGGGTGATGTGCAGTTTCTGCCGGGTTATTGCCTGCTGTTGCCCGATCCTGTGGTTGCCAGTTTGAATGATCTGGACGAGCAGGCCAGGGCAACGTACTTGCTCGACATGGCCCGGATCGGCGACGCCGTACTGCACGTCACCGGTGCAGTGCGCATGAACTACGAGATCCTGGGAAATTCCGAGCCGGAGTTACACAGCCATATTTTCCCTCGATACGCCTCGGAGCCGGACGACAAGCGCAAGATGCCCGTCTGGTTCTATGACTGGAAAACCGCAACGCCTTACGCTGAAGAACAGCACGGTGAGCTGCGCAGGAAGATTGCCCAGCGACTGAGTTAACCCGCAATGGAAGCAGGTCCATGATGAAGAGAAATAAACTGGTCCCGGAGTTGATGGTGACCGATCTGAACAAGAGCCTGGCGTTCTGGGTGACGTGCCTGGGGTTCAAGGTTGCCTACCAACGTCTGGAAGACGGCTTTGCCTACCTTGACCTGGACGGCGCCCAGGTGATGCTTGAGCAAGTCGACCCCCAGGCCAATCAATGGCTGACCGCTGCGTTGGATCGCCCGTTTGGACGCGGTATCAATCTGCAGATTGACGTCGCGGCGGTACGCCCGGTTATTCAACGACTGGAGATGGCTGCCTATCCCTTGTTCAAGGCCAGCCAGGACGTGTGGTACCGGGCGGGCGAGGTCGAGGTTGGGCAGCGTGAGTTTCTGGTGCAGGACCCGGACGGCTATTTGGTGAGACTGGTCGAGCGGCTTGGCGAACGCGTATGTAAGGCTTTTGAAGAAGGAATCACGTCCCATGCGTGAGCGAAAAGCCGCTCGGCTGCTGATTATCAGCCCTTCGCGAAAGGTGCTTCTTTTCAGGTTCGTGCATAAAGAGGGAGCGCTGGCCGGCAGAAATTACTGGGCTACACCCGGCGGCGGCGTTGAAGAGGGAGAGACCTTCCAGGCGGCTGCACTCCGCGAGTTGCGTGAAGAGACCGGCATTGTGGTCGGCGGTGTGCAAGCGCCGGTGGCAGACCGCCGGTTTTCGCTGATGTTACCCAGTGGCGAAACCGTGTTAGCCATTGAGCAGTATTTTGTTGTTCATGCGCAAAACGAAGTCCTATCCCGAGACGAATGGACGGTGCAGGAAGCCCAGGTCATGGCGGATCATCACTGGTGGTCCGCTGACGAGTTGCTATCGACGGCGGATACGGTATGGCCGGAGGCACTTATCGACATGCTGGTGAACGCAGGCGTGTTCTGAGCGTTGGGCACTCAAACGACGCTTCGCTTGCCAACGCACTTACTCATCTCCCTTCCCGGCTTGACAGCGGGCCAACAGGTCGCGTGTCTCGATAACCGTGGCGTAGTCCATCGCCAGGTTACTCAGCGACAGCGCATGCACGTCCTCAGCGGGCCAAAGGCGGCCGGACAAATCGGTTTGATCAAAGGTATAGCAGGCACCTGCCGCGACTATCACCTCAAAGCCCAGGTTGCCGCCGGAGCGTGCCGTAGACTCGACAGAGTTATTGGTGATTACCCCAGCGACCACCAATTGTTTGATCGAACGCACATGCAGCCAGCGCTCCAGGCCTGTGGCGGTGAACGCATCCGGAACGTTTTTTTCCAGCACATGCTCATGCTTGAGCGGCGCCAGTGCGGGCTGGAACTCGCAGCCCGGCTGGCCGGGCCAAAAGACCGAGCCCGGAGTGCGAGACATATGCCGGACATGGACGATGGGGCGTTGCGCCTGCCTCCACGCGTGAAGCAAGTGCTGAATCTGCAACTCGGCCTGCGGATTATTGCGTCGCCCCAGCTTGGGATCGTTCATGCCCTGTTGCATGTCGATGATGATCAATGCGGCGTTTATGTCTAGCGGTTCCATGGCACATCCCTTCGCTGGCGAGGAGCGAAACATAGCAGCGAATGCCGGTGCCATGGAATGCGCCGTGTGTCAGCGCAGCTTTTCCAGCATCTGGTAGTACCACATGCCCACTGCCAGCATCGGGTTGCCGAACACATCGCCCAGCGGCACCTTGATGTGCTTGCACCCGGCAAAGGTGTCGAACGCTGACAGCGTGCCGGTCAGCGCCTCAGCCATGATCTCGCCCATGATGTGGCTGGTGGCGATGCCATGTCCGGAGTAGCCCTGGCAGTACCAGACGCTGTCGGAGAGTTTGCCCAACTGCGGGATGCGATTCATCACAATGCCCATGGCGCAGCTCCACTGGAACTCGATGTCCACGCCTTTGAGTGCCGGGAACGTGCGCTCGATGCACGGGCGCAACTCCGCTGCGATGTCGCGTGAGTCTCGCCCGGAATAATTGGCGCCGCCACCGAATAACAATCGCCCATCACCCGTCAGGCGGTAGTAATCGAGGACAAACCGGCAGTCGTACACCGCCAAATCCTGCGGGTTGATCTGGCGCGTCAGTTCGCCCAGTGGCGCCGTGGTGACAATCCCGCCCATCGCCGGGAATATCTTGCCCTTGAGTTGCCTGGGTTCGAGTTGGTGGTACACATCGCCGGCCAGCAGCACTTGGCGCGCGTCGATCCGGCCTTGCGCCGTTATCACGGCAGGTCGGTCGCCATGCACGATTTGCAGTACCTCGGAGTTCTCGAAAATCAACGCGCCGAGGCTCTGCGCTGCACGCGCTTCGCCCAGGCACAGATTGAGCGGGTGCAGGTGCAGGTTGCGTGTGTTTTTCAGCGCGCTCAGGTACAGCGTGCTGTCCAGGTGCTGTCGCACCGCAGTCTCATCGAGCAGGCTGACGTGCTCGCCCATGCCACGCCGTTGTGCTTCATCGTGAAAGGCGCGCAGTTCGGTCAGGTGCGCGGGTTTCATCGCGGCATGCAGGTGGCCGTGCTTGAGGTCGCAGGCAATCGCGTATTTGTTGACCCGTTGTTCGATGATTTCATGGCCGCGCCAGCGCAGGTGCCAGATGAAATCGTCGACCTCATCGCCCAGGCGCTTGCGCATTTGTTCGCGCATGGCTTCGTCACCCGACAGGCTGCCGGTGACTTGCCCGCCATTGCGCCCGCTGGCGCCCCAGCCGATACGGTTAGTCTCGACAATCGCGACTTTGAGCCCGCGTTCGGCGAGTTCCAAAGCGCTGGCGACACCGGTGAAGCCGCCGCCGATAATCACCACGTCGACGCTGACCTGGCCTTGCAAGGTCGGGTATTGGGTGGCGTCGTTGAGGCTGGCGGTGTAATACGAGGCACTGCGCTGGGCAGCGCCGATGACGGGGTGCATGGCTGCGGTCATGGGGTGATCCTTCTGATAAATGAATGCCGGCGAGGCGTATTCGACTTGAATCAGAGGCGGGTGTCGGGCGGGCGCGCATGGCGGCAATGCCACAGCGCCCAGAAGGCCAGGATGATATGGACCAGAGGGTTTTCGCAGGGGCGCGCCTGCACCTTCGCGGAGGAGGGGAGCAGGTGACGACGGATCAAGCTTAAGCGCGCAATCATGGTCGTCGATGCTCCCATCGTGCGCAGGCGCGTTCAATTGTCGTTTGTGAACCTTCAGTTATGGCTTTGTTAAACAATCAACGCGTCGACGCAACGACTGTTCACACCACGCTTGCGCGATACAGGCTGCTGGTATGGCCTACGCCTGCGGCCTTCAACCGCTCCACCAGATCTTCCCGCGCCGCGCGCCCACCGGATCGCACGTACTCCAGCTCCGACGCGGTGATCAATACCACGGGTACCAGCCGTACGGGCGATAGCGGCATGTCTTCCAGGCGGGTCGGGAAGTCGGGTTCCGGCCCACCGAGCAATACGCCGGTGGCATCGTCTTCAGTGACGAACAGCTTAGGAACTTGCTCGCTCATCTGGTGTGACAGGCTGAACCCCGGCAGTTCCAGGGACAGTACGCCATGGTTGTCCAACTGATGCGTGATGCCGCCTGCATTGGCCACGGTTTTGGCCACGTGTTCGAGCAGTTCGAACGCCCAGCTGCGGCGTAGAGGGTCGACATTACCCAGCTCGCCACGGGCATCGTTGGGTATATCTGTGGTTTCCAGGAACAACTCCATCTCGAACCCATTACCCAGCCCTTCGGCATCGTCGAACGGGTCGGACAGGCCCTCGGTGGCGAGAACGATGGAGCCGTCACGGCGCACCACTCGGTAGGCCTGGCGGGTGGACGGCCAATGAGGACCGCCGGTAAAGCTTGGGCTGATCATGTACGTCAGCACGTCGCGCTCCACAGTGCCCACGGCCTGCCAATGCCGGTCCAGGCATTCTTCGCTAGCAATGCGGGCTGCCATATTGGCGGCATCCGCTGGAGTTTCAACCGGGTCAACCGGCGTCGACAGGGTCGCTTCGGCTTCGGGCTTTTTGGCAGCGCCGAACAACTTCTTGAAGAAGTTCATGTGCATTCCTTTGCTGGAGATGAGTGCATTACAGATGATTGAGCGCGTTCACGTAGGCGCGAAACATATCAGCCATTCCATCGGCGTAAATAGCTATTTCTGCTACGGTACGCGGGCTGCTGGAAAAATCCTTACCCACCGAACTGAGCGTGGTCAGGATCAAGTCGCAGGCCAGCGCGCGGGTTGGCTCAGGTAATTGCGGCAGCAACTCCAGCATGAAGGTCTCAAAGGCCTGCTGGCCCGCGGCGCGTACTTCCAGCGCTTCGGGCGCATCCCGATACAACGGCGCGGCGTCGTTCAACGCCACGCGCATCTGCGCTTCCTCGCACTCAGAATGGATAAAGGCATGCACCATGGTGCGCAGGCGCGTCAGCGCTGGCACGTCGGTTTCGTCGAGAATGTCGCGCAGCATCTGCGTGGTCTGCTGCCACTCATCGCTCTGCAGCCGAAACAGGATTGCGGCCTTGTTGGGGAAGTGTTGATACACCGAACCGACACTCACACCGGCCTTTTCCGCCACCCGTGCGGTGGTGAAACGTGTGGCACCTTCCTTGGCCAAAACCTGAATAGCCGCTTCGAGGATCGCTGCCACCAGCTCGGTGGAACGCGCCTGCTGCGGCTGTTTGCGTGAGGAAATACGGGGCGTCTGGCGGGTTGTCATGCTGGGCTCCGGCCGCGGGGCTAACGCGAATAGCGAAGGCGATGAATCACTCGCATACTTTTAATGCGACGAATTAATCGCATTCTAGTCCCGACCACACGGAAATCCATCATGACCACCCTGACTACTGCGCCCTTGGCGCCCTTGATCGAACGGCTCTACCAACAAGCGGGCGCTGCCACCAGCCCGAGCCTGAACAGTGTCAGCGACGAAGAGCGCGACCGCCTGATGCACAGCAAAACCGACTACGTGGCCCTCTACACGATGCTTAAGGATTTGTGGCTGCCGGTTTCCCGCGACACGGGCAATCTGCTCTATTTGCTGGCGCGCAGCACTCAAGCAAAGGCCATCGTCGAGTTCGGCACTTCGTTCGGCCTGTCCACGTTGTTCCTGGCCGCAGCCCTGCGCGACAACGGCGGTGGGGTATTGATTGGCAGCGAGTTCGAGCCGTCTAAAATTGCCCTGGCGCGGCAGCATTTCATCGAAGGCGGCGTGAGTGATCTGATCGAAATCCGAGAAGGGGATGCGCTGGTCACGTTGGCCACGCACCTGCCCGAAGTGGTCGACCTGCTGCTGCTGGACGGTGCCAAGGCGCTGTATGGCGAGGTGCTGAACCGCGTGGAAAAACACTTGCGGCCCGGTGCGCTGGTGGTGGCCGACAACACCGACTACTGCCCGGAATACCTGGCCCATGTACGCTCGCCGCAGAACGGCTACTTGTCGGTGCCGTTTGCCGATGACATCGAACTGTCGATCCGCATGCGCTAACGGCCACTCGCGCTCAGCGCTTGCTGAAAGCCAATCGCGCGGCAAACAACACGAAGACCATTCCAGTGGTGCGGTCCATCCACTGGATGACCTTCTCCCGGCGCAGGAAACCCGACAGGGGGCGGGTGGCCCCAATCAATGCCAGCGACCACGCCAGGCCCAGCACCACGTGAATGCTCACCAGGCCGAAGGTCCAGGCAATCAACGAATGCCCTTGGGGGATGAATTGCGGCAGGAACGACACATAGAAAATCCCCACCTTGGGGTTCAACACATTGCCCAACATACCCTTCAAAAACCAGTTGCCGCCCGGTTTGCCGTCGGCCTCGGCGGTTGACAGTGAACGGCGCGGACGCAGCAGCATGTTCAACCCCAACCACGCCAGGTAAGCCGCGCCGCAATACTTGAGCAGGTTGAACGCCAGTTCCGACACTGCGATCAACGCGCCCAGCCCAAAGGCCACGGCCGCGCCCCATAACAAACAGCCGGCGTTGATGCCCAGCGTGGCATGCAGCGCCTGGCGTTTGCCTTCTACCGTGGCGGTGCGCAATACCAGGGCGGTGTCGAGCCCGGGCGTGAGCGTGAGCAAGGTGGCGGCGAAGGTGAAGGCGAGGAGGTTATCGGCGATGGACATGGGCGGATGACTTCAACGAGAGGTGGCTGGACGTTAGCACCGATCGGCAGGCAATTCTGAAAACCCTGAGACTTCCCGCTGAAAATCCTCATAATAGCGGCCAATTTGTTTAGCTCGTTATTCTGGTGTGCCCGCATGGAAATTAAGGTCAACTTTCTCGACAACCTTCGGCTTGAAGCCAAGTTCGATGACTTCACGGTGATTGCCGACCAGCCGATTCGCTACAAAGGCGACGGTTCGGCCCCGGGTCCGTTCGATTACTTCCTGGCTTCGTCGGCGTTGTGTGCGGCGTACTTTGTGAAGCTGTACTGCGAAACGCGCAATATCCCCACGGACAATATTCGTCTGTCGCAAAACAACATTGTTGATCCGGAAAACCGCTACAACCAGATCTTCAAGATTCAGGTCGAGTTGCCGGCGGATATCTCCGACAAGGATCGCCAGGGCATCCTGCGTTCCATCGACCGTTGCACGGTAAAGAAAGTGGTGCAGGCCGGGCCGGAATTTGTCATTGAAGAGGTGGAAAACCTCGACGCTGATGCCCAGGCGCTGTTGATGCCCGGCTCGACGTCAGAGGCGGGCACCTACATTGCGGGCAAGGACCTGCCGCTGGAGCAGACCATCGCCAACATGTCCGGCATCCTGGCTGGCCTGGGCATGAAAATTGAAATCGCCTCGTGGCGCAACATCGTGCCTAACGTGTGGTCGTTGCATATCCGCGATGCGCACTCGCCGATGTGCTTTACCAACGGCAAGGGCGCGACCAAGGAAGGCGCGCTGGCGTCGGCGTTGGGCGAGTTTATCGAGCGGCTCAATTGCAACTTCTTCTACAACGATCAGTTCTGGGGTGAAGAGCTGGCCAACGCGCCGTTCGTGCATTACCCGGATGAGCGCTGGTTCCAGCCGGGCCGTAAAGATGAGCTGCCAACGGAGATCCTCGACGCCTACTGCCTGAAGATCTACAACCGCGACGGCGAACTGCGTGGCTCGCACCTGTTCGACACCAACTCCGGCAATGAAGCGCGCGGCATTGTATCGCTGCCGTTTGTACGCCAGTCCGATGGCGAGGTGGTGTACTTCCCGTCCAACCTGATCGAAAACCTCTACCTCAGCAACGGCATGAGCGCGGGCAATACCCTGGCCGAAGCCCAGGTGCAGTGCCTGTCGGAAATTTTCGAACGCGCAGTAAAACGCGAAATCATCGAAGGCGAATTCGCGCTGCCGGACGTGCCTGCCGAGGTGCTGGCCAAGTACCCGGGGATTCTGGCCGGTATTCAAGGCCTGGAAGCCCAGGGCTTCCCGGTATTGGTCAAGGACGCGTCCCTGGGCGGTGAATTCCCGGTGATGTGCGTGACCCTGATGAACCCGCGCACCGGCGGCGTATTCGCCTCGTTTGGCGCGCACCCGAGTCTGGAAGTGGCGCTGGAGCGCAGCCTCACCGAATTGCTCCAGGGGCGCAGCTTCGAAGGCTTGAACGACTTGCCGCAGCCGACCTTTGAAGGCCACGCGGTCACCGAGCCGAACAACTTCGTCGAGCACTTCATCGACTCCAGCGGAGTGGTGTCGTGGCGCTTCTTCAGTGCCCAGTCCGATTACGAGTTCGTTGAGTGGGACTTCTCGGGCCAGGGTGAGAACTCCAATGCTGAAGAAGCTGCGACCCTGTTCGGTATTCTCGAAGGCATGGGCAAAGAGTCCTACATGGCCGTGTACGAACACCTTGGCGCCACCGCCTGCCGAATCCTGGTGCCGGACTACTCGGAAATTTACCCGGTGGATGACCTGATCTGGGACAACACCAACAAGGCCCTGTTT
This sequence comes from Pseudomonas sp. O39, assembly GCF_045447295.1. Lineage (NCBI taxonomy): Bacteria > Pseudomonadati > Pseudomonadota > Gammaproteobacteria > Pseudomonadales > Pseudomonadaceae > Pseudomonas > Pseudomonas sp. O39. The sequence continues at coordinate 129,878 of NZ_JBJGXV010000009.1, read as the reverse complement.
TTCCGCGCCGATATCCTCAACCTGCACAGCCTGGGCGATGACGAACTGAAGGCACTGGTTGAGCGCCTGGTGGAAAGCGAGCTGGACGATTACACCGATATCACCACCCTGATCGGCATCGAGTTCGACGACAACACCGCGTGGGGTCAACTGACGATCCTGGAGCTGAAGCTGCTGATCTACCTCGCCTTGCAGCAATATGAAGAAGCGAAAGAGTGCGTGGAAATGTTCCTGCAGTACAACGACAACACCGCCGATCGCGGCCTGTTCTATCAGGCGGTGAATGCAGTGCTGGAGATGCACCTGGACGAGGACCTGGAACTGGCGGACTACGAGGCCAACTTCCGCCGGATGTTTGGTAACGAGCGGATGGATGCGGTGATCGGCTCGGTGAATGGCACGGTGCGGTTCCATGGCTTGACGCCGACCAGCATGAAGCTGGAAGGGTTGGACCGGCATTTGCGCTTGATCGAGAGCTACAAAAAGCTGCACTCGGCGCGGGCCAATATCACCTCAGCCTGATGCCCTGTGGGACCTTGCTTGCCTGCGATGCAGACGCCTCGGTTTATCAGCTGCACCGAGGTGATGCTATCGCAGGCAAGCCAGCTCCCACACTTGACCGAGTGTTGCCGTTGGATCAGCGGCAACGCCAAATCGGCACCTGGCAATATCACCTCAGCCTGACGCCTATCCCTGTGGGAGCTGGCTTGCCTGCGATGCAGACACCTCGATTTATCAGCTGCACCGAGGTGATGCCATCGCAGGCAAGCCAGCTCCCACATTTGACCGAGTGTTGCCGTTGGATCAGCGGCAACGCCAAATCGGCGCGTGCCCACATCACTTCAGCCTGACGCCTATCCCTGTGGGAGCTGGCTTGCCTGCGATGCAGACACCTCGGTTTATCAGCTGCGCCGAGGTGATGCTATCGCAGGCAAGCCAGCTCCCACATTTGACCGGGTTTTGCCGCTGGATCAGCGGCAACGCCAAATCGGCGCATGCCCACATCACTTCAGCCTGACGCTAAACCAACTGTGGGAGCGGGCTTGCTCGCGAAGGCGTTGGGTCAGTTGATACATCAGTTGACTGACACTGCGCTTTCGCGAGCAAGCCCGCTCCCACAGGGGTAATTCATTGTTGGGCGATTGGGTTAGATAAGTGCCAACGCCTGGGCCAGGTCTGCCCTTAGATCCTCCACGTCCTCAACCCCCACCGACAACCGTACCAACCCATCACCAATGCCCAATTGCGCCCGCGTCGCCGCCGGGATGCTGGCATGGGTCATGATCGCCGGGTGTTCGATCAGGCTTTCCACACCGCCCAGGCTCTCGGCCAGGGCGAAGATCTTGACGTTCTCCAGAAAGCGCCTAGCGCCAGCCAGGTCAGTGTTCAAGTCCACTGAAATCATCCCGCCAAACCCGCGCATTTGCCGACGCGCCAGCGCGTGTTGCGGGTGTGACGCCAGGCCCGGGTAGTAAACCCGTGACACTTGCGGCTGTTGTTCCAGCCAGGTCGCCAGGTCCAGGGCGTTGCTGCAATGGCGCTCCATGCGCAGCGCCAGGGTTTTCACGCCGCGCAGGGTCAAAAAGGCATCGAACGGGCCAGCGATGGCGCCGACCGAGTTTTGCAGGAAACCCAGGCGCTCGGCCAGGTCCGGGTTGTGGCCGACGATGGCGATGCCGCCGATCACGTCGGAGTGGCCGTTGAGGTATTTGGTGGTGGAGTGCACCACGATGTCGACACCCAACTCCAGCGGCCGTTGAATCCACGGGCTGGCGAACGTGTTGTCAGCCACGCAGAGGATGCCACGGTCACGGCAGATGCGCGCGATGGCGCTGAGGTCGGTGAGGCTCAGCAGCGGGTTGCTCGGGGTCTCGACCCAGACCATGCGCGTGTCATCCCGCAACGACGCTTCAAACGCGGCCAGGTCAGTCAGGTCGACAAAGCTGAAACGGTGCCCGGCGCTGCGTTGGCGCACCTTGTCGAACAGGCGGAAGGTGCCACCGTACAGGTCGTTGCCGGAGACCACATGCGCACCGGCATCCAGCAGTTCCAGCACGGTGGAGATCGCGGCCAGCCCGGATGCAAAGGCAAACGCCTGGCTGCCGCCCTCAAGGTCGGCGACGCAACGCTCCAGGGCAAAACGCGTTGGGTTGTGCGAGCGACCATAATCAAAGCCCTTGTGCACGCCGGGGCTGTCTTGCAGGTAGGTGGAGTTGGCATAGATCGGCGGCATCAGCGCTCCCGTGGTCGGGTCGGGTGATTGCCCGGCGTGGATCACGCGGGTGGCAAAGGCGCTTTTATCGGGCTGACTCATGCAAGGGATCTCCGTAGGTGATTGAGCAAGTCGACGCGGGTTATCAGGCCGTGGAAGCCCGCCGCGTCGGCGATGATGGCGACCAGGCCGCGATCCAGTTCCGCCTGCAATTGGGCCAGGCTGGCGCCGGGGGCGAGGGTTTGCACGGTATCGGTCATGGCACTGGCGACGGTCATGGAGAAGTCCGCGGCGTCATTGTGCAGGCCCAGCAGAATGTCGGATTCATCGATCACCCCCACCAGCGCCTGGCCGTCCACCAGCACCGGCAGTTGTGACACGTCCGCCAGGCGCATGCGCTGGAAGGCGGTGAGCAAGGTGTCGTCGGGGATGACGCTGATGACTCGGCCGTCTTCAAAACGGCGCGCAATCAGGTCGCGCAAGTCGCCGTAGTGTTTGTATTGCAGCAGGCCCGCGTCCTTCATCCATTGGTCGTTGTAAACCTTCGACAAGTAGCGTGTCCCCGTGTCGCAGACGAAGGTGACCACCCGTTTCGGTTCGGTTTGTTCGCGGCAGTAGCGCAGGGCGGCGGCCAGCAGGGTGCCGGTGGATGAGCCGCCCAGGATACCTTCGGCCTTGAGTAGCTGGCGGGCGTGGTCGAAGCTTTCTTCATCGCTGATGGAGTAGGCGTGACGCACGCTGGAGAGGTCGGCAATCGACGGAATGAAGTCTTCGCCGATGCCTTCCACCGCCCACGACCCCGGCGTCTCCAACTGGCCGCTGCGGCTGTATTCGGCCATCACCGAGCCCACCGGGTCGGCCAGCACCATGGCCAGGTCCGGTTGCACCCGCTTGAAGAAGCGTGTCAGGCCGGTGAGCGTGCCGGCTGAACCGACGCCCACCACAATCGCATCCACATCATGCTGGGTTTGCGCCCAGATCTCCGGGGCGGTGCTGGTTTCGTGGGCGAGGGGGTTGGCCGGGTTGTTGAACTGGTCGGCGAAGAATGAATCGGGAATGTCCTTGGCCAGGCGCGCGGCGACATCCTGGTAATACTCGGGATGGCCCTTGCCGACGTCGGAGCGGGTGATATGCACTTCTGCCCCCATGGCCTTCAAGTGCAGCACTTTTTCAGTGGACATCTTGTCGGGCACCACCAGCACCACGCGGTAGCCTTTGGCTCGGCCGACCAGCGCCAGGCCCAGGCCGGTGTTGCCGGCGGTGGCTTCAATGATGGTGCCGCCCGGGCGCAGGCGACCATCACGCTCGGCGGCGTCGATCATGGCCAGGCCGATACGGTCCTTGATCGAGCCGCCGGGGTTTTGCGATTCGAGTTTGAGAAACAGCGTGCACAGGCCGGTATCAAAACGGCTGACCTTGACCAGCGGCGTATTGCCGATCAGCTCAAGTACGGCGGGGCGGGAAAGCGTGGGCATGTCGTCACCTGGGCACGGGTTAGGTGTAGGGAGGGGGACAGCAAAAATGCAAAGCATGGCTTGGAACATAGGCCGGGATCGCGCCGGTCGCAACCGGGCGGTCCGCTGGATGTCTTTTTTTGGCGCATGAGCCGGGTCGGGCCATTACACCAACAGGCTTAATGCTTGCTGCACCCGTGCACTGGCGGCTTGCATCGGCGCCCGCAACTCACTGCCGATCAACCCCTTCAGGGCCAGCGCAGCCTTTACCGGCGCCGGGTTAGGCTCCATAAACAGGGTGTTGATCAGTGGCAGTAACTTGAAAAAAGTCGCCCGGGCCTCGACGAGCTGGTTATCCCGCACTTGCTGGCACAGCGCCACAAAGTCTTCGGTCTGCACATGCGCCGAGGCCGCAATCGCGCCACTGGCACCCAGGCACAGCGCGTTGAAAATCTGCATGTCTTCGCCACACAACACAGCCACCTCGCCACTGGCGATCAGCGCCAGGGTATTCGCCAGGTTACCGCCACAATCCTTGATGGCGACGACTCGCGGGTGCTTGATGATGTTCAGCAACGTGGCCTGTTCGAAGGTCACGCCCGTGCGGTAGGGAATGTCGTAGAGAATGATCGGCACGCCGGACGCATCGGCCACGGTGTGGAAAAACGCTTCAAGGCCCGCCTGAGAAGGGCGGATATAGCTCGGCGCCGGCACCAGCAGGCCGGCGACCGGGCGCTCGAGGATCTCGCTCTGAAACTGCAGCAGTTCAATCTGGTTGTTGCCCGACAGGCCCATCACCACACGGTGCGCCGGCACCTGTTGCAACACCGCATCCAGCACCGCCAGCTGTTCGGGACGACTCAACGAGGCGGCTTCCCCGGTGGTGGTGCACACCATGATCCCGGCCACGTGCTTTTCCAGCAAATGGCTGACCAGCCGGCGCAGGCCGATAAAGTCGATGGCGCCGTCATGAAACGGCGTGACCACGGGAACCCAGATACCTTGAAACGATGACATGCACTTTCTCCTGATAGTTGACCGCTGAAGTCACCGTCAGAAGGGCAGAGGGAATTGTGCAAAGAGGAGGGAAGTCCGTCGCGCTCAATGTCCTGTCAGCTCATCTGACGGGACAGCGCGCCCCGGTCACATGAGCGACTGTTTCTTCGATTTGAGGGTGCGCGCAACGCAAGCTTGCGCCTTGGCAATCAGGCCAATGACGAAAGCGTTAGCGAAAGACGTTGCGGACATGAGCTGACACACCCTGGATATGACCTCCATCTTCAGGGTGTGTGACTGAATGTGTCAACCCCGCTGCAGCTGCGTCCGCACAAATTCTGCGACCTCGGCGGCCAACTCTGCATCTTCCGGTGCACCCATGAAACCGCCATGGGGCATCGCCTCGAACACATGCAGCAGCGCAGGCACCCGCGCCTGGCGCAAGGCGCGGTGCAGGCGCACGGTGTTGGACAGGAACAGGTCCCGCGTGCCGCTTTGCAGGAAGGTCGGCGGGAAGCCGGGGGCAAAATCGCCAAACAATGGCGACAGGTACGGATGCGACAGGTCGGCGCCGTTGGCGTACAGCAGGTTGGCGCTCATCAACGGGTTGGGCATTATCACGTCGACGGTTCGGTTGACCTGGAAACTGTCACCGGACTCGGTAAGGTCCACCTCCGGCGACAGCAGCACCAGCGCCGCCGGTAGAGGCAAACCTTCATCGCGGGCGCGCAATACCATGGCCGCCGCAAGGTTGCCGCCGGCCGAACGGCCGCCAATCACGATGTGTTCCGCAGCGTGGTGCTGGAGCACATGGCGATAGGTGGCCATGCAGTCATCCAGCGCGGCGGGGTAAGGGTGCTCGGGTGGCATACGGTAATCAATGCCATAGCAGATCACGTTGTGCAAATCGGCCTGCTTGCCTGCTGCGATGCGGCAGTTTTCCCCGCCACCGAATACCAGCGCGCCGCCGTGCAGGTCGATGTAGGCAAAGTCAGTTGCAGCAGCCGGAGTGGCCACGTGTACGGTGGCATTTTCCACGGTGATGGTGTGCAGGCTGGCGCGCAGGGTGGCCGCTTGCCCGGCGTTGGCCGTGGCGTAACGCTCGGCAACGGCGGCTTGCAGATGGCGCCAGCCGTCGTGGTCGTCGGGCGCGGGCATGGCGTGCAGCGCGTTGAGCGGCACGCCGTCCGCGCCGACCAGGCGTTGCAGCGTCGCTTGGGCTTCAGGGCTGATCGACGGCGGGACCGGGATTGTGCGTGCTTCGAGTTTGACGCCGTGGTTCATGGGCCTACCGCTCGCGTTTGACGACTGGGGGCGGTAAGGATGCCAGAACGCTGACGTATGTGGGAGCGCTCAAGCCCGCGCCCACCCGCGATCTTTGGAGGCTTTCAGCGCCCGGCCACGGCGGCCTCGATGGCGGCAATCTCGATTTTGGTCATGGTCATCATCGCGTCAAACGCGCGCTTGGCCGTCGCCGGGTCGGGATGGGGTCCATCGCCTCATCCATCAAGCTGTTGCTGAATCGCCGCTTTATCGATCACTGACCAGACGTGCGCGATTTTCCCGTCGACGCATTCATAGAATACGTTCTCATCGAAGGTCACCGTCTTGCCATTGATCGGCAGCCCGAAGAACTCACCTTTGGGGCTGACGTTGAAATTCAACCGGCTGGCGAGGGTGGGCGGGTCGGCTACCAACAGTTGGATGCGAAACACCAGGTCGGGGATTTCACGGAAGTCCCGTTCGAGCATGGCGCGGTAGCCGGCGAGGCCGATTGGGGCGGTGTTGTAGGTGACGTCCGGGTGGACGAAGTGGCCCAACTGGTCCCAGTCCTCACGGTTCAGGCAATCGATGTAGCCCTGGTAGAAGTCGGCGAGTTCGGTTTTGGTCATAAATGGGCACTCCGTTGGAGGCGAAGCGGCTCAGGCCCTGCGCGCCATCAACAACACCGTTGCTGCCGCTGACAACAGCCCCGCACAGCATCGATTGAACATCCGCTGGCCACGTGGTTCGGCAAACCAACGGCGCATATGCAGGCCCATATAGGCGTAGGCGCTGATGGCGATCCATTCCAGCATCAGGAACATCGCGCCCAGCAGTGCGAATTGCGGCGTAATTGGTTGGCCGGGTACTACGAACTGCGGGAGGAAGGCGGTGAAGATCAGAATGGCTTTTGGGTTACCCGCCGCCACCAGAAACTCCTGACGCGCCAATGCCCACAATCCCACCTTGGCCGTAGCCGCTTCAGTCTGCGCCGCCGGATTGGCCCGCCACAACTGAAACGCCAGATAAAACAGGTACGCCGCCCCCAGGACCTTGATCGCGTAAAACAACAGCTCCGAGCTTTGCAGCACCACCGCCAGGCCGGCTGAGGCGAGGGCGATCATGCCCGCGAAGGCCAGCAAGCGGCCAATACCGGCGAGGCAAGAGGTGCGATAGCCATAGCGCGTGGCGTTGCTGACGGACAGCAAATTGTTCGGCCCGGGTGCCATGTTCAGGGCAAAGCAAGCCGGGAGGAAGAGGCTGAGGGTGGCAAAATCCATGTGAACTCCGATAGCGACTCGGGTTGAGGTGCTCACAAGAGTAAGAGATGGGCAGGCGTGATGACAATCGAGGCATTCAGTGTCGCGGGGCCCGCGTCGATGATGACGAGCTGCTGGCCCCGCGTGATTCGTGGATTACTGCTTCATGGCATCGCGTGCGGTGCTCAAGTTGCTGTCTCGACGGTTACCGCCGTTTTGGCCGTCGCCGCTGGCATTTCCCCTTCACAGATGATCCGCGTCAATCACCGCCTTGGCGAACGCCGCAGGCGCTTCCTGTGGCAAGTTGTGACCGATGCCGCCACTGATCAGGCGGAATTGGTAGTTGCCGGTGAAGCGCTTCGCATAGTCTTCCGGCAGAGGGTGCGGTGCGCCGTTGGCGTCGCCTTCAAGGGTGATGGTGGGTACGCCAATCGACGGTGACTGGGCGAGTTTCTGTTCCAGTGCGTCGTAGCGGGCCTCGCCTTGCACCAGGCCCAGGCGCCAGCGGTAATTGAAGACCGTGATAGCGACGTGGTCGGGGTTGTCCAGGCCTTTGGCGCTGCGCTCGAAGGTGGCGTCGTCAAACGCCCATTTCGGCGAAGCGGTCTGCCAGATCAGCTTGGCGAAATCATGGGTGTTTTTCTGGTAGCCGGCGGCGCCGCGCTCGGTGGCGAAATAGAACTGGTACCACCACTGCAATTCGGCTTTGGGCGGCAACGGGTTCTTGCCGGCAGCCTGGTTGCCGATCAGGTAGCCGCTCACTGACACCAGCGCCTTGACGCGTTGCGGCCAGAGCGCCGAGACAATATCCGCCGTGCGTGCGCCCCAGTCGTAGCCGCCGAGCACGGCCTGTTTGATGTTCAGCGCGTCCATGAAGTCGATCACGTCCTGGGCCAGCGCCGCAGGCTCAGCGTTGCGCAGGGTGTTATCCGACAGGAAGCGGGTGTCGCCATAGCCACGGGCGTACGGGATCAACACGCGATAGCCCTTGGCGGCGAGCAAAGGCGCGACGTCGGCGTAGCTGTCGATATCGTACGGCCAGCCGTGCAGCAGGATGACCACCTGGCCGTTGGCCGGACCGGCTTCTGCGTAGGCCACATCGAGCAGGCCGGCCTTGGTGTGCTTGAGGGCGCCGACAGCCGATTGGGTGTGCGATACCGGGGCTTGCGCCTGGGGCATGTCGGCGTGGGCCATGCCCATGGCAGCGAACGGCAACAGGGCAAAGGTCAGGAACAGTGGGTGACGTTTCAACGGCGTATGCATGGCGAGCCTCCTACGGAGGGATGTGTGCCTGGCTCACAGTTGAACGCTGCGTTGTATCGGCGGTGTTTCAGAAACTGTCTCGGGTTAAACGCCATGTATCGCAGGGGGTGTCGTACACAGTGCGATACATACGCCTCACTTAGGTGAACACGATTTCGTAAGGCTCGCGCATGCGCTCCAGCAAATCCTGGGCGAGTATCGGCGCCAGCCCGATTTCCGGGTCGCCGACCAATTGGCTGGCATACGCATGGGCGGCGTGCAGTTTGCGTGCGACGCTCCAGGTGTCCAGGCGCACTTTACGCGCGCGTTGCCAAGGGATCACCGAGCCTTCGCGAGCAGGCCAGTGCCACGCCCAGACCGGCAGCTCGTACAGGCGCGCGCCCGTCAGTGTGCAGGCTTTGGCACTGGCGCGGCCGACGGCGTCATGGTCGTCGTTGCCGTCGTGGCGCCAGGTGGTGAAGACCACATCACTGGGCTGCAGGTAGCGCGCGATAAATTGGCTCAATGGCTGTTCGCGGGCGGCGAGGGCGTTGTCACTAAAGCCGCCACGAATCCACTTCAGGCTGTGTAATGGCATCCCCAGGCGCCGCAATGCCTCGGCGCTTTCCTGGGGCCGAATCACACTCAGGCGGCTCGCTGGCCATAGGTTTGAGCCTGGATGGCTGGCGCTGCCATCGGTGATCGAGATCAGCAGCAGGGGGTGTTCAAGGGTGCTGAGCAGTTGCAGCAAGCCCCCACAGGCCAATACCTCGTCACCCGGATGGGGGGCGATGACCACCACTCGCGCCCCTCGGGGCACCAGTGAAGAGGGATTGATGGCGGGGGTTTGCGCCAGCTGGGGCGCACTGTTCCAGATTTGCGCAGGGCCGCGACGGCCCTCGCTTACGCAGGCAGGCTTCATGAATAGTACGTCCTTGTCGATTGATGCTGGGTCGTGCCCCCGTCGGGGACGACTTCTTATATTCAGCTGTGTTTTTTCACAGCAGGCTCCGCTGCGGTGAAATGCGGCCATCCAACCCTGGATGGCCAGCAAGGCGTTTTCAGCATAGACAAGGATTCGTCGCTTTTACATCGTGTAATGTCGATTTTTTCAGGTGGCCTGCATCAGGCTTTTCAAGTAATCGCCAAACCCGCCTTGTGCACGGCAGTCCAGGCGGGCGCTGGTCGTCACTTGCGGGGTGTGGCTCCAGGCGATTGATGCGCCGCACCGCTCCAGGTTGCGCACCAGTTGCACATCTTCGTGGCAGGCCAGCGGCTCGAAGCCACCGGACTGCACATAGGCGCTTGCACTCACACCCAAGTTGGCGCCATGAATATGGCGATGGCCGTCGCGAGCTTCATAGGCCTGGTGGTAGCGAATTTGGGCGGCGGGGCCGAAGCCCTGGCTCCAGGCGTCTACGGTCACTGTGCCGCATACCGCGTCGGCGCCCAGCGCCAATTGCGCCACCAACCAGTCGGGGGCGACACGACTATCGGCGTCCGTACACGAAATCCAGCGCGCACCTTGATTCAATAAATGCCGCGCACCCACCCCGCGCGCGTGGCCGACATTGCGCGCTTGTACCTGCAGGCACTGCACCGGATACGCTTGGGCAATCGCCGCACTGCCATCGCTGCAGCTGTCGAGCACCGCGAGGATCTGCACGGCCTCACCGAGCAATCCAGGGTGGCTTGCAGCAATCATTGCGGCTTCGAGGCACTCGGCCAGCAGCGTTTCTTCGTTATGCACCGGGATCAGAATGCCGATCATCGCAAGCCCTCATGGGTGGCGACCGAGGTGCCGTCGCGGCTCCACAGGTCGAGTAGGAAGTCACTTTCGTGATGGTGCACGACGTGGGGCATGTCCAGTCGCTGTTGCAGTACGGCATGTACGTGTTCGGCGGTATGCGGGCAGCCTTCGATCGTTGGGCGCCAGTGACAGGCGAGCAACTGCCCGTCGTCCGTCAGTGAACCGAGGACGCAGTCAATCAGGCGGTGCAAGTCATCGGCGTCGAGGTAGTAGCAAAGCTCGCTCAACACGATCAGTTCGAACCGGCCTGTCGGCCATTGTTCGGGCAGGCGGCCCTGGTAGACCTGGGCGTGGGGGAACTCCAGCAACCGGGTTTTCGCCAGCGCGACGGCGGCAGCGGCGGTGTCGCAGCACACCAGGCGGTCGCAGCGCAGCGCCAACTCGGCACTCAGCTCGCCATTGGCGCAACCGGGTTCAAAAATCGACGCATAGCGCGGTCGTGTCAGCACCGCCCCGGTCAGCGCGCGTTTGCGTTGCTCGTACCAGCGTTGGCGAAACGCCCAGGGGTCGTCATTACCCGCGAACAATTGATCAAAATAAGGCGTGGCCACACTCATATGAACACCACTTCAAAAGGTTGCAACAAGCGCTCCACCACGAAGGGCGCCAGCACCGGCGCGAGACCGATCTGCGGGTCGCCCTCCAACTGGCTGGCGAAGGCGTGGATCGCGTGCCGTTTGCGCGCCACCGCTTGGGGCGTCAGCAGGATTTTACGTGCCCGGTGCCATGGCACCTGGCTGTCCTCGGGGGTTGCCCAGTGCCAGGTCCAGACCGGCAACTCGTAGAGGGTTGCGCCCACCGCGAGGGCGGCCTTCGCGCTGGCCCGGCCGACGGCTTCATGGTCGCAATGACCGTCTTCGCGCCAGGTGGTGAACACCACGTCGGTGGGCTTGAGGTAGCGTTGGATAAACGCGCTCAGTTCCTCTTCCCGTTCCGCCACCTTGCTGTCGGTGAACCCCGCGCGCAGCCAGATTAAACTGTGCAGCGGCACGCCCAGGCGGTGCAGGGCCTGCGCCGATTCCTGCGGGCGTATCACGCCCAAACGCGCCACCGGCCAACGGGTGGAGCCGGGATGGCTGGCGCTGCCGTCGGTCACGGAAATCAACTGCAGCGGCCGGCCCAGCGCCGCCAACCCCTGCAGCAGGCCCCCACAGCCGAGCACTTCGTCGTCCGGGTGTGGGGCGATGATCACGGCGCGATGGCCGGCAGGCACCAACTCTTCAATGCTGATATGGGGCAGCTCGGCCATGTGAGACGAGGCTTGCCACTGATGCAGCGGCGTACCCTGGCCTACGATCGGGTTGGGTTTCACAACAGCCACCTCCCTGCAGGTTGCTCGAGCACCAGCTCGCCCAAGGCTGCCAGGTCTCGTTCGGCGTGACTCTGGCGCACATACACCGGCAAGTCCGCCATCAACTGGGCGAAGTGCGCGTCTTTGCAATAAGGCCCCGCACCGACCGCGCGACCGACATGACGGATCACCTGTTCGACGGTGTCTTCAATGCAGGCGCGTGCCTGTTGGGCCAACTGTCGAGCATCTGCCCGGGGTTCGCGGTCGATCTGTTCAGCCGCATCACGCAGCACACAAGCAGCACTGTTGAGCAGGCTGTCGACCGCACCCAGATGGGCGAGGGCATGGGGTTCGGGCCGTTTGCTGCATTGCGCGCGCAACACTTCGGCCAAGCGTTGGGCGCCGCCATACCAGCACGCCGCAATGCCGACGCCGCCCTGCCAGAAGCCCGGGCGCGACAAGTAATCGCCCGGGCCGCCGACCGCGATACCCCTGGCCGAGTCGAAGACAATCTCGACACTGGCAGTAGCCGCCATGCCGACGGCGCTCCAACCTTCGTCCGTCACCGTCACGCCAGGCTGGTCCATCTCTACCGCGACCAACTGCTGATGGTCGTCTTCGTCCCAGGCCGTCAATAGGCCATGGCTGACCACGGCCGCGCCGGAACACCAGGCTTTACGCCCGTCGACAATTAACCGATGGCCGTCACGCCGCACCCGAACCTTGGCGGTGGGCGGCTCGGCGGCCCACATGCCCCAAAGGCTGCCCAAGGGCGGCAAGGGGCTGTCGAGTTCAGCGATGATCGCCAAGGCATCGGTGTGGCCTTCGAACAGCTTGCACAGACGCAGATCATGCCCCGCCACCTGTGCCAGCCGGCTGAAGCGCTCCAATGTCTGACCGCTGCCGGGCAACGGCAGCTGGTCCAGGCCTTCCTCCTGAAGCGCCCTCAGGGCATCCCCCAGCGCCTGCGTATTCGCATAGCTGCGGTTGCCTTGAAGGAATCCATGCAGGGCCATTTCACACCTCGTCGTGCTGCAGTTCGAACAGCAACAGTGAGCGGCCGGTGACGGCGTACTCATGCTCGAAATCAAAGCGTTCCTGGGCACGCACCGCCGTGTCGTTGGTATCGAGCATGCAGGTCCAGAACTCGCCCTCAGGCACCGGCGGCAGGCGGAAATTCACCATGTCGTGGTGGGCGTTGACCACCAGCAGCAGGGTGGCATCGCCACCCGGGCGACGAATCCCGGTCTCCTGAGCGCGGCCATCCATCAGCATGCCCAGGCAACGGCCATGGCTGTCCTGCCATTGTTCGGTGCTCATCTCGTTGCCGTCCGGCGCCAGCCAGGTGACATCCTTCACGCCGATATCTTCGTTGTAATCACCCACGAGGAACCGGCCGCGACGCAGGATCGGGTAGGCCATGCGCAGCTTGATCAGGCGTTTTACAAACTTGAGCAGCGCCTTGCCGTCGTCGTCCAGGTCCCAGTTGACCCAACCGATCTCGCTGTCCTGGCAATAGGCATTGTTGTTGCCGTGCTGGGTGCGTGCGAATTCGTCCCCGGCCACCAGCATCGGCGTGCCTTGGGCCAACAGCAGGGTGGCGAAGAAGTTACGCATCTGGCGCAGGCGCAGTGCGTTGATCTCCGGGTCGTCGGTGGGGCCTTCGACGCCATGGTTCCAGGACAGGTTGTTGTTGCTGCCGTCCTGGTTGTCTTCGTCGTTGGCTTCGTTGTGTTTGTCGTTGTACGACACCAGGTCGTGCAGGGTGAAACCGTCGTGGGCGGTGATGAAGTTCACCGAGCTGTAAGGCCGGCGCCCGCGATGGTTGAACATTTCCCCGGAGGCGGTCATGCGCCCGGCGAAGTCCGCCAACTGGCCGTCATCGCCTTTCCAGAAGGCGCGCACGGTGTCGCGGAAGCGGTCGTTCCATTCCACCCAGCCCGGCGGGAAGTTACCCACTTGATAGCCACCGGGGCCGCAGTCCCATGGCTCGGCGATCATTTTCAGCTGGCGCAGCACCGGGTCCTGGCGGCAGGCCACGAGGAAGCTGTGGCGCTCGTCGAAGCCGTCCCGATAGCGGCCGAGAATCGTCGCCAGGTCAAAGCGGAAACCGTCGACGTGCATCTCGGTGGCCCAGTAACGCAGGGAGTCGGTGACCATCTGCAGTACGCACGGGTGGCTTAAGTCCAGGGTGTTGCCGGTGCCGGAGTCATTGATGTAGAAACGCTTGTCTTCAGGCATCAGCCGGTAGTACGAAGCGTTGTCGATGCCGCGCATCGACAGGGTTGGACCACGTTCGTTGCCCTCGGCGGTGTGGTTGTAGACCACGTCGAGGATCACTTCCAGCTTGGCTTCGTGCAGGTGCGCGACCATTTCCTTGAACTCGGCGATTTTGCCGCTGGCCAGGTAGCGCGGGTCCGGTGCGAAGAAGGCGATGCTGTTGTAGCCCCAATAGTTGGTCATGCCTTTTTGCAGCAGGTGCTGGTCGTTGACGAACGCATGCACCGGCAGCAGCTCCACCGACGACACGCCCAGCTGGCGGATATGCTTGAGCACGTCCTCTTCCATCAGCCCGGCACACGTGCCACGCACTGCCTCGCCTACCGAAGGGTGGCGCATGCTGATGCCGCGCAAGTGGGTTTCATAGATGATCGTGCGGTCCCACGGCACGCGCACCGGCTGGTCATTGCCCCAGGTGTGCGCCGGGTCGATGACCTTGCACTTGGGCACGAAGGGCGCGCTGTCGCGTTCGTCGAAACTGAGGTCGTCGTCCGGGTGGCCGATGGTGTAGCCGAACAGGGCCTCGGACCATTTGAGTTCGCCCACCAGCTGTTTGGCATAGGGGTCGATCAGCAATTTGTTGTGGTTGAAGCGGTGACCATTGGCCGGGTCGTAAGCGCCGTACACGCGATAGCCGTAAATCAGCCCGGGGTGGGCGTCGGGCAAGTAACCATGGAAGGTCTCGTCGGTGTATTCGGGCAGTTCTATGCGTTCCAGTTCCACCTCGCCGGTATCGTCGAACAGGCACAGCTCGACTTTTGTGGCGTGGGCCGAGAACAGCGCGAAGTTAACGCCCAAGCCGTCCCAAGTGGCGCCGAGAGGGAAGGGCAAACCTTCACGAATCCGCGACGGCTCGTTTTCCGGCGTCGGTTGGGTTTTATCGGGTTTGCTCATCGAGTTGCTCCTGCAAAGGGTCTTTTTTCGGGCCGAACGCGGCCATGCCGACGATCGTTCAGCTGACGCAGTAAAAAGTGAAAATGGCCTCCCGCCGACAACGCGCCAGGAGGCTCATTAGACAAAGTGGCTTAAGGCTTGGGCTTTTTCGGTGCTGCCGGCTTTTTAGCCGCCGGGGGCGCCGGTTTGCCGGCAGCCGGTGCCGCAGGCTTGGCTTTTGCCGCAGGCTTGGGTGCGGTTTTGGGCTTGGCGGCGGCCTTGGGCTTGCTCGGCGTCAGCGCTTCGGCTTCGGCCAGCTTGCGCGCCATTTCCCAGTGGCGCGTGTCCTCCCCATGGGGTTTGCCTTCGGACTCCCAGATCTGATGCGCTAACTCGCGAATGCGTTTGTCTTCAGTACTCATCGAAATGCTCCTCACAGAAAATTTTCAGCTTTCTCGACCATCAGGATTGATAAAGACATTGACCGGGATATCCCCCAGGGCAGCGCTGATCAACAGCTCCTTGTCTGGTGTGACTGCGCCTGTATGAAAAAGTCCCTTCCAGTTTTGTGTTGTGGCGGCAAATGGTAATTTCACCCGCGTATCGCCCCAAACCTGCGCATTGAAGTGGGGCTGCATAGGCTTTTCAGGCGCATTTTCCAGCAGGCGATGGGGCCAACGTGGCACCACCACCAGCAGGCGTTTG
Organism: Pseudomonas sp. O39; assembly: GCF_045447295.1. NCBI lineage: Bacteria > Pseudomonadati > Pseudomonadota > Gammaproteobacteria > Pseudomonadales > Pseudomonadaceae > Pseudomonas > Pseudomonas sp. O39. The sequence continues at coordinate 114,493 of NZ_JBJGXV010000009.1, read as the reverse complement.
CCTTGATGTTCACGAGCGAACGCGGCGACGTGGTCCGCGTGTTTGCCGGTGACCTCCAGTGGCGTGTAACTGCCGTACTGAAAGATCTCGGGATCAGCCTTGCGCAGGGCCAATACCTGGGCAATCAGCGCTTGTTTGATACGCCCGTCACGCCAGTTGAACAACAGCTCGCCGGTATCCGGTGGTGTGTTCAGCGCGTGTTGCCGTGCGTTGAAGTCCACCGGGCGCCGGTTGTCCGGGTCCACCAGGCTGAAGTCCCAGAACTCATCGCCCTGGTACAGGTCCGGCACACCCGGTACGGTGAGGCGAAGCAAGGACTGCGCCAGACTGTTCACGGCACCGGCCGGGGCGATGGCGTGGGCGGTGGCGGCGAGGGCGGCCCGCAGCGCGTGGCCTTCCTCGCTGAGCAAGAGGCGTGACAGGAACGCTTCGACGGCCTGTTCATAAGCCTCGTTGGGCGCACTCCAGCTGCTCTGCAACTTGGCTTCGCGCAAGGCTTTTTGCTGCCATTGCCAGAGGCGTTGCTGGTAGTCCTCAACGTCAAGCTCCAGGTCCAGCGGCCAACTGCCCAGCAGCACTTGATAAAGGATGAGTTCATCGCCTGCCGATGGACTTTGGGCATCGTCGCGCAATTTGGCAGCGAGGGTACGCCAGTGCTCGACCTGCTCGGCATACCACGGGGCACATTCGCTGAGCACCGCCAGACGCGCGCGGGTGTCTTCGCCGCGCTTGTGGTCGTGGGTGGCGGTGGCCAACAAGTTGTCCGGGAACGTCTGCAAACGTTGCTGGTTGACGGCGTGGAACGCGTCCACCGGCGCGCTGAACTGCTCGGTGCTGAAGCCCACGTCATTGCGCGACAGCAGCACCGCCGAGCGATAGAACGCGGTGTCTTCCACGGCCTTGGCGGCGGCAGGTGAGGTCAGTTGCTGGAAACGCACGCAGGCATGTTTGAGTATCTTGCGCTCACGGCCCACCGGGCGATTGCGCCATGGCTGGCCGCCGAGCCATTTTTCCAGATGATCGAGCACCGGCCAGTCACCTTCGCTCAAAGTGCTTCGGGCACCGGCCAGGGCTTGCAGGAAAAACACATCGTCACGTTCGCTGCGGCCCCGGGCACTGATGTAGGTGCGGTACACCGGGAAGTGCACAATCAGCTCCTGCAAGGCGCGGCGGATGGCGCCCAAGGTCAGGTCGCGGGTCATCACGTCATCGCGAGCCACTTGCAGCAGGGCCTGGGCCACGCTTTCAAAGTCACCGGCCAGCGAACCGTTGAGGATTTGCCGGCGCGCCAACCAAGCCTCTTCGATAAAGGCCGCGGGCCGCTCGCTGTGACGCGTCCACAAGTCGGCGAGGGGGGCGAAGCCGTCAGGGTCATGTTGCAGCAGCGACAGTTGGTTCATGAATTCGTAGCCGGTGGTGCCGTCCACTTGCCAGTCTTCGCGCAGCGTCTCGCCTTCGCCGAGGATTTTTTCGACGAAGATCGGCAAGTGCCGCTCGGGTGACAGCGAATCCACTCGACGGCGCAGCTTGCGGCAATAACCGCGTGGGTCGGCCAGCCCGTCGATATGGTCGATGCGCAGGCCATCCACCAGGCCCTGGCTGATCAGCTGGAAAATCTTGCCGTGGGTGGCCTCGAACACGGCGCTGCGTTCTACCCGCAGCCCGCCCAGCTCGTTGACATCGAAGAAGCGCCGCCAGTTGATGTCATCTGCCGCCGTGCGCCAACTGGCCAGGCGGTAGGCCTGTTGCTCGAGCAGTGAGTGCAGGCGGTCAAAGCCTTCAGGCTGGCGCCCGTCGAATTCGCTGAGCCTGTGCTCGATGGCATGCAGCACGTCGTCCTCGGTGGCCCGTTCGGCCAGCGCCTGTTTGAGCCACGCCGCTTCGGCATAGGCGTCGTCTTGATAGGCAAGGGCACTGAAGCGGTCGGACAGTGGCTTGAGCAATGCATCGGTGCCCAGAATCACCGCGTAATCGCGAGGGCAGATGGGGAACCGGTGTTCGTAATGCTCAACGTAGAATGCACCGTGCGCGGCGTCGAAATGCAGGGCCAGGGTGCCGGTTTGCAATGCTTCGCCGTAGTCGCTGCCAAGAAATGGCATCAGCAGTTGGCCCTTGAGCAGCGGGTCGGGCGAGTGCCACTGGATATCGAAGAATTCGCTGTAGCGGCTTAAGCGACCCCATTCCAGCAGGTCCAGCCACCACGGGTTATCGGCGCCGCCGACGGCCATATGGTTGGAGACGATATCGAGGATCAGCCCCATGTCGTGCTCACGCAGCGCGGCGATCAGACGGCGCAACGCCGGTTCACCGCCCAGCTCGGGGTTGACGGTGGTCGGGTCGACCACGTCGTAACCGTGCATGGAACCGGCGCGTGCGGCGAGCAGCGGGGATGCATATAGATGGCTGATGCCCAATTGGGCGAAGTAGGGCACCAAAGGCACCGCATCATCCAGGGTGAAATCTTTATGAAATTGCAGGCGCTGGGTGGCGCGCAGGGGTAAGGCTTTCATCGGCCACGCTCACGGGCTTGGTTGCGAGCGACGGCCAGCAGCTCGAGGCGGCGGGCGGCGCCGGCGTTGTCGAGCAGGCTTGCCGCTTCACCCGCCAGGCGGCGGCGCCAATTGGGGTGGGTATCGAGCGTGCCGGGCAGGTTGGCTTGTTCCTCGACGCCCAGGGCGTCCTCCAACGGCAGCAGCACCAGCGGCGCGCGGGTGTGGCCCAGGTAACGCACACTGGCGTCAATCATGTGGTCCGTGTCATTGCGAATTTCATCGACAAAGTTCTGCGGGTCCTGGCTCAAGGCCTGGCGCAGTGCCTGCCGTTCGCGCAGGCGGTGTTCGCTCCATTGCTCCACAGTCGGCGCATCGATCAGGCCCAACTGGATGTTCCACTCGATATCACGGCTGTGCCACCAGCCATTGAGGGTCGGCAAATCGTGGGTGCTGGTGGTTGCCAGGGCGTTGTCCGGCCAGTCGAGGATGGGCTTAAATTGGCCGTCGTGGCCCTGTTCGAAGAGCAACACGCGCATGCCCAGAATCGAACGGCCGATGAGTTTTTCGCGCAGGCCATCGGGTACGGTGCCCAGGTCCTCACCCAGCACAATCGCCTTGTGACGCTGGGATTCCAATGCCAGCAGCCGCAACAGGTCGTCGACCGGGTAATACAGGTACGCACCTTCACGCGGCGAAGCATCCATCGGGATGACCCACAGGCGTTTCAGGCCCATGACATGGTCGATACGCAAGCCGCCGGCGTGGGCGAAGTTAGCCCGCAGCATTTCGATAAAGGCGCGAAAGCCGTTGCGCTTGAGGCCTTCCGGGGAAAACGCCGAGATGCCCCAACCTTGACCGGCACGGTTGAGGATGTCTGGTGGCGCGCCAACAGTCAGGCCGGCCAGCAGCTCATCCTGACGGCTCCAGGCCTGGCTGCCGCCGCCGTCCGCGCCAACGGCCAGGTCGGCGATCAAACCGACGCCCATGCCGCTGCCTCGGGCGGCTTGCTGGGCGCGCTCCAGGCAGCGGGCGATCAGCCATTGGCTGAAGGCGAAATAGCCGATTTCATCGCGGTTCTCCTCGGCGAATTGCGCCAGTGCCGGGCTCTGCGGGGTCCGCCATGCTTCGGGCCAGTGCCGCCAGTCGAGGTCTTCCCCGGCGGCGGCGCGAACGGCCTGCACAGCCTCGAAGCGGCAGTGGTTTTCCAGGGCTTCGCCGCCCGCCTGTCGAAAGCTCAGGAAGTCGGCATGCTGTGGATGCTCGCCGTGACGGAAGTCTTCATACAAGGCGCGCAACAATTGTTGCTTGGCCTTGGCGGCGGCGGGCCAGTCGATCAGGGTGTGTTGCTCGAGTGTGTGCAACTCATCGGCCAAACCGCAGGCCTCTATGGCGTTGCGCACTTCGCGCTCGCCAAGAATGCAGCCGGGCGACGCATACAGGCTGTTAAGGAACAAACGGCTGGAGGGTGAATACGGGCTGTAGCGCGTCGTATCGGCACTGAACATCGCGTGCATCGGGCTGATGGCCAGGGCATCGGCGCCACGTTCGGCAGCGCAGCGCACCAGGTGTTCCAGGGCCAGCGTGTCACCGAAGCCGCCATCGCCCAGGCGGCGCAGCGAATACAGCTGGGCACTCAGCCCCCAGGCGCGGGCAGGTTGGCTGTCAACCGCTTGCGCCACGCTGTAACAATGGGTGGGCGCCACGGCCAGGGTGAAAGTCTGGTCGTCGATATGCACCTGGTGGTAGCCGAGCGCGATGACGCCCGGCAGCACCGCGTTGCTGTCGAGGCGCAGTTCCAGCGTCTCGCCCTGTTCCAGGCTGACGCGGCACGGCGTGTCCGGGGCGAAGTAGCGCGCCAGGTCCAGGCCATCGCCGGTGTCGACGGTCATCAGCGGTGGCAAGTGTTTGTCTTGTTGCACCCGCTCCAGTTCCAGCAGGCTGGCATCGATCTCGGCGTCAGTATCGGCCGGGTGGCCCAGGCCTTTGAGAACGGCACGCAGGGCAGCGGGTTTCACATGTTGCGGGCGGCCGTTTGCGTCGATCCAATCGACGGCCAGGCCCGCGCGGCTGGCGAGTATTTCCAGGTTCGCTTCGCTCAAAGGTGCTCTCCAACAGGGGATAAGGCGACGCGTGCGCTGAACGGCGGCAGGTGCGCCTCATCAGTGGCATGCGTTTCGAATAACAGGTGGCGCGGCGCGGGGTGATCCAGCGGTGTGGCACTCAGGTTCAAGTCAATCTGCAACACGCTGCCGTTACCCAGGCGCCAACGCGCAGTCACGGCGCCTTCAGCCAGCACCTGTGCGCCGAGGGGAATGCTCCCCGGCAAATGCGGCACGATATGCAGGTGGCGCAGGCTCAGCAGCTGGCGGTAGAGCTGGGCATGCGCGTTCTCGGCAAAGCTGGGCGCCGATTGCAGGAAGGTCGGCAGGGCATTCGGGTCGGGGATGCGTTCGCGTCGTTCGGGGTCAGCAAAGGCGGCGAAGTCGGCAAACTCGTTGCGCCGGCCTTCGCGCACCGCTTGCGCCAGTTCGCCATGGTGGTCAGTGAAAAACAGAAACGGTTCGCTGGCGTTGGTCTCATCGCCCATGAACATCAGTGGGATCATCGGCGACATGAGCAGCAAGGTGGTCGCCGCCTTAAGTGCCTGGGGCGAGCAGAGCTGGTGCAGGCGTTCGCCCAAGGCGCGGTTGCCGATCTGGTCGTGGTTCTGCAAAAACGCCACGAAGGCGCTCGGTGGCAGCTCACCACTGGGTTCGCCGCGCTCATGACCATGGCGTGTGGTCTGGCCTTGATAGATAAAACCTTCGCCCAGGCAGCGCGCCAGCTTGTCGGTAGGGTTTTCTGCGAAGTCGCTGTAGTAGGCGTCGGTTTCGCCGGTCAGCAATACGTGCAGGACGTTATGGAAGTCATCGTTCCATTGCGCATCGAAATCGTGCTTTAACAGGCTGGCCTGGTTGAGTTCGTTTTCCAATACCAACCAGACATGACGGCCGGTGTCCACCTGCTGGCGAACCCGATGTGCCAATTGCTTGAGAAACCCCGGGTTGTCGATGGCGTGTACCGCATCCAGGCGCAGGCCATCGAAGCGGTATTCCAGCAGCCACATCAACGCGTTGTCGAGGAAGAAGTCGCGGACTTCCCGGCGATCAAAATCAATGCCTGCGCCCCAGGGCGTGTGCACTTCTTCCTGGAAGAAGCCTTTGGCGTATTGGCCCAGGTAATTGCCATCGGGGCCGAAGTGGTTGTAGACCACATCGAGGATCACGGCCAGGCCATGCTCGTGTGCGCTGTCGATCAGCGCCTTGAGCTGTTCGGGGGAGCCATAGGAAGATTGGGGTGCGTAGGGCAGAACCCCGTCGTAGCCCCAATTGCGCTCGCCGGGAAATTGCGCCAAGGGCATCAGTTCAATCGCGGTCACGCCGAGTTCGGCGAGGCGCGGCAGTTGCTTTTCAACAGCAGCGTAGCCCCCCAATACGCCAACATGCAGCTCGTAAATCACGGCCTCATGCCAGGGGCGGCCCTGCCAGTTGCTGTGTCGCCATTGATAGGCGAGCGGGTCGACGACGACGCTCCAGCCATGCACATCCGCAGCTTGAGCCCTGGATGCCGGATCGGGAACATCCGTTTCGCCGTCGATGTTGTAGCGGTAGTGAGTGCCCGCCGGGCACTTCACCTCTACCTCAAACCAGCCATCGGCCTGGGGCAGCATGGCAATGGACTTGCCGTCTTCCAATTCAACGCTGACATAAAACGCGTCTGGCGCCCACAAGGCAAAACGCGTGTGTTGCGCGTCCAACATGATTGCGCCGTGGGGCCAGGTTTCCAGATTCCGTGACGGCATCTATGAAGCCCTCCCTTGATTATTTAGCCGATTTCCCCAGCGCCTTGGCGACAAGCTGTTCGTACAGTTCGGCGTAGGGTTCTACCGCCTGGCACCAGTTGAAAGGTTGAGTCATGGCGCGGCAGCGCATGGCATTGAGCAGGCCTTTGTTGGCAAATACCCTGAACGTGCGGCTCAACGCTTCTTCGTAGCTCTGTGCGGTGGATTCATTGAACAGGAACCCGGTGACGCCATTTTCAATGGTGTCCGCCAGGCCGCCGGTATTGCGCGCCACCGGCAACGAGCCGAAGCGTTGCGCGTACATCTGGCTCAGGCCGCACGGTTCATAGCGCGAAGGCATCAGCAGGAAGTCGCTGCCGGCAAACATGCGCCGCGCATCGGTTTCGTTAAAGCCGATGCGTACGCCGATTTGGCCGGGGAAGCGCAAGGCCAGTTCACGCATGGCTTGCTCTTCTTCCGGCTCGCCGCGGCCGATAATCGCGATTTGGCCACCGTTTTCGACGATATAACTGCTGACCGCCTCGGTAAGGTCCAGGCCTTTTTGATACACCAGGCGCGAGACCACAGCGAACAGTGGACCGGTGGAGTCGGCCAGCCCGAACAACTCACGCACGTGGGCGGCGTTAATGCCTTTGCCGTCCCAGTCACCGATATTGAAGTTGTGGGTCAGGTGCGTGTCGGTAGAGGTTTCCCAGCTTTCATCGATACCATTGGGAATTCCGCTGAGCAGACCTTGCTGGGTTTTGCTGGCCAGGAAACCATCGAGGCCGCAGCCGAATTCCGGGGTGGTGATTTCCTGGGCGTAGGTCGCGCTCACGGTGGTGATATGGCTGGAGTACGCCATGCCCGCCTTGAGGAATGACATTTTGCCGTAGAACTCCATGCCTTCCTGTTGCAGGGCATGCGGCGGGATACCCAGCTCAGGCGTGGAGGCCAGGCTGACCACACCTTGATAGGCGAGGTTATGAATGGTGAACAGGGTGGGCGTACGCGACCCGCGCCAGTGCATATAGGCAGGCGCCAGCCCGGCAGGCCAGTCGTGGGCATGCACCAGGTCAGGGCACCAGTGGATCTGTGCCAGGTTGGCGGCGATGTCGGCGGCGGCCAGTCCCAGGCGGGCGAAGCGAATATGGTTGTCCGGCCAGTCACGGCCGTTATTGGCGCCGTACGGCGTACCTTCACGCTCATAGAGCTCAGGGCAAATCAAAACGTAGATGACCAGACCGTCCTTGAGGTCCATGCGCCCGATCTTGCAGGGCGGCAATGCAGCGTGACCGCCCAGCTCGCCAATGATATGGATCGGGTTGTCGCTTTCCATCACCTGCGGATAGCCCGGAATCAACACCCGCACATCATGCAGGTGGGCCATGGCGCGGGGCAGGGCGGCAGACACGTCGCCCAGGCCGCCGGTTTTCACCAGGTCGGCGAATTCCGAGGTCACAAACAGGACTTTCTTGCGATTAGGGTTCTGACTCACGATCGGCCGCACAGTGTTGGGCAGGTCGGCCAACGTAGTCGGTCCCCCTGCCGGCTGACTAAAACGCTCTCCCTGAGTATCTACAGCGGCACTGATCATAGTTCTCTCCCACATATTTGGTTGGCTAATGGCCCGCTGCCATCGGCTCCGATTGGCCACATCCTGCGGCCAGGCGCACAAGCACTGTACAAACTGGCAAGGCGTATGCCAGTTGCACTCATTGCTAAAAAAGATTGGATGGACGGGCATTTGGTGTGAGCCGCGTGCACTCGCCTCCCTTAAAAACTGGACCTATGGCAGAGTTGGAAAGTTTCGATTTTTTGCGGGGTTTTTGTTTTGGAACGGACCCATCGGTCATGAGTCTAGGCGAGATCCCAGAGCCTGTACGGTTTATGTGGGAATTTTGTAGGACAAAAAAGTTGTAACGATATGCAAGGTTTGAAACGCGCGCTGATTGAGGGGATCAGCGCGGTGGTTGTAGCGAGGGAGCAAGTCCGCTCTCCACAGGAGTGCGTATGCCCTCGATTGGTGCGTCAGCCAAGCACGCGAATGGGCGCGGCTTTTGCCCACGCCTGAATATCCTCGATCATCTGCTGATAGAACTGCCGATAATTCTGCTCGCTGACATAACCGACATGAGGGGTCGCCAAGACATTCGGCAAACGGCGGAACGGATGATCAGCCGGTAGCGGCTCTTCGCCATATACGTCCAGGGCAGCCCCCGCCAATCGACCCGCTTGCAGCGCCTGCACCAGGGCCTGCTCATCCACAATCGGCCCGCGCGCCGTATTGACCAGGCGCGCACTCGGTTTCATCCAGCTCAATGCCTGGGCATCCACCATGCCGCGACTGCGATCGCTGAGTACGAGGTGTACCGTCAGGATATCCGCCTGCTCAAACAGTTCACGCTTGCTGACCCAGGTGACGCCTGACTCGGCAGCACGTTCAGGGGTGAGGTTTTCACTCCAGGCAATCACCCGCATGCCGAACACCTGGGCAAACTGCGCGACCTTCTGGCCAATGCTGCCCAGCCCGAGCACGCCCAGGGTTTTGCCATACAGATCACCACCCAGGCCAACCTGCCATCCCCCCTCCCGCAGCGAGTTGGCTTCAGCCAGCAGGTTGCGGTTAGAGGCCATGATCAATGCCCAGGTCAGTTCCGGCGCCGCCTGCTTATAGCTGTCGGTGCCGCAGACCTGGATGCCCAGCGCCTTGGCGGCAGGGATGTCGATGGCGGCATTGCGCATGCCGCCGGTCACCAGCAGTTTCAGATTGGGCAAACCTTGCAGCAGGGCTTTATCGAAGGTGGAGCGCTCGCGCATAACGCAAATAACCTCGAACCCCTTCAAACGCTCGACCATCGTGGCGGTATCCGCCGGGTAGTCGTGAAGAAAATGCACTTCGCCGACTGATGCAAGAACCGACCAATCCACTACGCCACTGGCCACATTTTGCCAATCATCAATGACTGCGATCTGTACCGACATTCACGAGTGCCTCGAAAAAGGTTGGATTAAAGGGCGTTAAAGCCCTGTAACAGCGCTTGGTGAAACCGAGCCGGTTCTTCCATCGGTGGTGCATGCCCCAGGCCCGGGAATTCAACCAGGGTGGCATGGGGGATCAGCTTGGCCACTTGTTTGCCCAGCACGTCGTAGTGACCGAGCTTGGCCTTGACCGCAGGCGGTGCGATATCGCTGCCGATGGCGGTGGTGTCGGCCGTGCCGATCAGCAGCAGGGTGGGCATCTGCAAGTCCTTGAACTCGTAGTACACCGGCTGGGTGAAGATCATGTCGTAAATCAACGCCGAGTTCCAGGCGACCTGGGTATGCCCCGGCCCCTTATTCAAGCCGGCGAGCATGTCGACCCAGCGCTCGTATTCAGGCTTCCAGCGCCCGACGTAATAGGTGTTGAGTTCATAGTGGCGGATGCCGTCGGCGCTGAGTTTCAGTTCGCGCTCATACCATTGGTCGACGCTGCGGTAGGGCACGCCCAGGGCTTTCCAATCTTCCAGGCCGATGGGGTTCACAAGCCCCAGTTGCTCGGTTTGCGCCGGATAGAGCAGCGCGTAACGGGTGGCGAGCATGCCGCCCGTGGAGTGGCCGACGAGGGTGGCCTTTTGAATGCCGAGGTGTTCAAGCAGTTGGTGGGTGTTGATCGCCAATTGCTGGAAACTGTATTGGTAGTGATCCGGCTTGCTGGAGGTGCAAAAGCCGATCTGGTCCGGCGCAATCACGCGATACCCGTCGGCGCTGAGGGCTTTTATCGACTCATCCCACGTGGCGCCACAGAAGTTCTTGCCGTGCATCAACACCACAGTGCGCCCGTTGGCCTTGCCCTTGGCGGGCACGTCCATATACCCCATCTGCAAGGTTTTACCTTGGGACTGGAAGTTGAAATGTTCGACCGGGTAGGGGTATTGGAAGCCTTGCAGCTCAGGCCCGTAGGCAGGGCTTTCGGTGGCTGCGAGAGCGGGAAGGGCGCTGCCCAGCAGCAGGCCGGCAGCGCACAGTGAACGGATCAACGTCATGGGGTCAGGCTCCGAAGGCGACAGTGTCCGGATGCTGTGGCGAGGGGATTAAGCGAGGATTAACGGAGCGCGGCGAGATAGGCCGGCGCTGCGGTAGCGATCAGTCGAAGGCTTTCAACCCTGGTTATGCGGTTGCCAGGTGGTTCACCGTCAGCAGGGCCAGTACGCAGTATCGGGCGCATTTTGCAACGGTGACCAGCAGCAGGAATCGCCAGAACGGCTCGCGCATGACCCCGGCCACCAAGGTCAGCGGGTCGCCGATAATGGGCACCCAACTGAGCAACAACGACCAGTGCCCCCAGCGCTGATAGTGCGCGCGGGCCTTCTCCAGGTGCCGTGGGCTGACCGGAAACCAGCGCCGTGCCTGGAAGCGCTCAACCGAGCGCCCCAGCCACCAATTGACCACCGAGCCGAGTACATTGCCGACGGTGGCGATGCAGAGCAGCCCCCACAGGCTGTAATGCCCGCTGATCAACAGGCCCACCAGCACCGCCTCCGATTGCATCGGCAACAGCGTGGCAGCCCCGAAGGCGGCGAAAAACAGCCCCAGGTAACCGGCGAGCATCAATCAACGGGCCGGGTAGTCGGCCACCACCACGTCTTTACCTTCCCGGGTCAGGCCGATGACCTGGTAGGCATCGCTCATTCCGTCCATTTCCATACCCGGTGAACCCATGGGCATGCCTGGCGCTGCAATCCCCAGCAAGTCGTCGCGCTTGCGCAGGGCCAGCACCTGCTCGGCGGGCACGTGGCCTTCGACGAACTTGCCGTCGATCACCGCGGTATGGCACGAACCCAGGCGCGGCGCTACGCCCAGGCGCTGCTTGACGGCGCTCATGTCGGCTTCCACATGGTCATTGACCTTGAACCCGTTGCTTTCGAGGTGGCTGATCCACTTTTTGCAGCAGCCGCAGTTGGCATCGCGATGTACGTCAATGGGAATCAGGTCGGCAGCCTGCGCCAGGGTGGTGGTGAACAGGGCTGAAAGCAGGGCCAGTCGCAAGGTGGTTTTCATGGGATCTCACTGAATGCAGGGCAATAAGCCGGGCATTCTCCCTGCTTTTTCGAGCAGGACGCGGTGGTAATGTTTCAAAATTATACGGAGGTGGTGTTTTCCAACCGATGTTTGAGCTGGTCCAGCGCAATGGCTGACAGAGCGATCATGCGCTCATGCAAGGTGGCAAGCTGCAGCTCGGTCTCGTAGGTCAATACGCGCTTGAACAGGGTGCCGCCGCGATAGGCCTGCAAGAAATAGTGAATGGTGCCGTCGACGGCCAGGGAGGTGAAGACGGTTTTGAATTCACTGGGGCGGCAGGCTACCTGCACGCGATAACTCAAGGGCACGCGCACGCCCAGCAAGTCGATGATTTCGGTAAAGCGCGCGCCGACCGCAAGTGAACCGGTGGTCCCGGTGTCGGCGCTGAGAGAAGTGGGGTGCCACTCGTGCCAGCGATCAGGCTGGGTCACATAGTCGTAAACGATCTCGGGAGGCGCCTGAATAAAGCGTTCCTGACTGATTTGCTCCAAGCGGACCGAAGGCTCAGCAGCGTGCATGACACACCTCCTGTGTGGCGAGTTTTTGCACCGTATCGGAGTTGTCAGAATAGTCCGACTCCCGCGCTTTGCACGGGAGTACTGAGGCAATTGATCAGCGGACTTTGAAGCGACTCATCAGCGCGATCACCCGGCCATTGGCATTCAACAGGCTTTGCGTATTGGTTTCAGTGGCATGGCCACTTTCCACCAGCTCGTCGACCATATGTCGGATCTGCACCATGCTGCGGTTGATCTCCTCGGTCACCGCGCTTTGCTGCTCGGCGGCCGTGGCGATCTGGGTGCTGAGGTTGTTGATATGGCTGACCGAACCCGCCATCTCGTCAAGCCCGGTGTTCACCCGTGCCGTGGCATCTGCCGCCGATTGGCAGCTGGCCTGGGTGTTTTCCATGGCGGCCACCGACGAACTCACCCCGGTAGTCAGGCGTGCCAGCATCTCATTGATCTGCGAGGTGCTGGACTGGGTACGTGCGGCCAGTGCCCGGACTTCGTCGGCCACCACCGCAAAACCACGGCCTTGCTCACCGGCGCGGGCGGCTTCAATCGCAGCGTTGAGTGCCAACAGGTTGGTCTGGCCGGCAATCGCGCCGATAACGCCAAGGGTTTCGGTGATGCGCGCAGCATCCTGGCGCATATTTTCCACGGTGTGGGTAGCGCTGGCGACTTCGCCGATCAAGGCGCTGACGCTGCTGGACGCTTCGCCCACGACCACGCGGGAGCGGTCGGCATGCTCGTTGGCACGCTGGGTAAACGAGGCGGTTTCGGCCGCGTTTTGCGCGACGGTGTCGGCGGTGGAGCTCATTTCGGTGATGGCGGTGACGGTCTGATCGGTCTCCGAGGCGTGGCGGACCAGGATCTGATTGGTGTGGGCCGAGGTTTTCTGCAACTGCTCAAGGCCCGAAGACATGGCCCCCGTGGCCTGGGTCACCTCACCGATCATGTTCTGCAAGTAGACGATAAAGTGGTTCACCGAGTGGCCGATGGCGCCCAGTTCATCTTCGGCACGAATGGTAATGCGTCGCGTCAGGTCGGCATCGCCGGCAGACAGTGCTTCGATATTGGTTCTCAGCGACTTCATGCGCTGCACCAGTTGGCGGATTGCAAAGAACGCCAGCAGCACCAGCAGGAGCACCATGGGAATTTGCAGCAGGGCCAGGCTGCCGAGCACATCATCACGCTGGGCGGTGATCAGCGCCGTCGGGAGGGCTGTGGCGAGGAACCATGGAGTGCCTTCGATCGCACGCAGATAGAAGGTGCTGGCCACGCCCTGGTTGTCGAACTCAGCGCGTTGCAGCCCCTGGTCGCGATGGGCGAGGGCCTTGCTGACCTGAGCGGCAAACGCCGAGGTGCCGGCCAGTTCGCTGATGTTCTTCAACACCACGGGGCTGCTGATGCGCGAACTGTTGCTGATGATCTTGCCGTCACCCTCGACGATCAGCATCTGCCCACCGATGTCTTTTTCCTTGTTGGCCACCAGGTCATTGAAGAACCCCAGGGTCACGTCGATGGTGGCGACGCCATAGGCTGCGCCGTCACGCTGGATGGCCATGGCGCAATTGGTGCGCGGCTCCTGGCTGGCATCGTCTTTATAGGCGGCTGCCCAGGCGCATTGGCCGCGCGGCGAGGCGAGGCCGCCTTTGTACCAGCTCTGGTCGTAGTAATTGGGCGCAGCGTCGCTGTTCCAGAAGGTATTGACGGCCAGCTTGCCCGAGGCATCGCGGTGCCAGAAGGTGCTGTGCTTGTTGCGCCCGGGCGTACGCTGGTTAGGCAGTGGCCAGATGCCACCTCCGAATACTTTCAGCTCGCCGTACTGGTCCACCAGGCCGGGCAGGACTTTGTCGATGGCATCGCTGTCGAGCAGGGGAATGGTTTGGGTGATGCTGCGTTGCTGGGCCTGGACCTTGTTCAGTTCGCCCTTGATCTGTTCGGCCACCTCCGCGACGCGGTTGAGCACCACCTGCTCTTCCGTTTGCTGCAGCTTGGGTGCCACCAACTGGCCTATACCCACGACAGTCAGTACAAATAGCACCAGGACGAACAGCACTAGGAACAGGGTATAGCGGGTTTGGATAGAGCGAATTGGGGGCATGGGGTCGTCCTTACGAAGCGTTTATTATCGACGCGGCTTTGTTAGAGCTTCATCAGGCTATCGGCTTGGTAAGGCGGAGCTTTAGGTAACATCGTGCAACAAAAATCGGGCGCACCCTGAATCGGTGCGCCCGGGCCACACCGGCTACTGATTCACCAAGCCCATCGAGGCCTCGGTGTAGCGCAAACCGGCCGTGGCGCCGGCGGGGAAGATCGACGCCAGCGCTGCCGCTTCGGCAGGGCTCAGGACGATATCGACGGCCGCTACGTTCTTTTCCAGGTACTTGCGCTGTTTGGTGCCCGGGATCGGGATCAGGTAATCCCCTTGGGTGAGTACCCAGGCCAAAGCCAATTGCCCGGCAGTCACGCCTTTTTCGGCGGCCAGCGCCTGCACTTTATCCACCAGCAGCAGGTTTTTTGCGAAGTTCTCGCCCTGGAACCGTGGGCTGGAGCGGCGGTAGTCGTCGGCAGCGAAGTCCTCCGGGCTTTTCAGGGTGCCGGTGAGAAAGCCGCGCCCCAGCGGGCTGTAAGGCACAAAGGCGATGCCCAGGCGCCGGCACGTCTCCAGGCAACCGTTGTCTTCCTGGTCGCGGCTCCACAACGAGTATTCACTTTGCAAGGCGCTGATCGGGTGCACCTTGTGGGCACGCTCCAGGCTGGCGGCGGAGGCTTCACTCAGGCCCAGGTAACGCACCTTGCCCTGTTTGACCAACTCGGCCATGGCGCCGACGCTTTCTTCGATGGCCACCTCGGGGTCCACGCGGTGCTGGTAGTAAAGGTCCAGGGTGTCCACGCCCAGGCGCTTCAATGTGCCGTCAATCGCTTTGCGGATGTACTCAGGGCGACCATTCACACCGCGTGCCGCCGGGTTTGCCGGGTCCCGCACAAAACCGAATTTGCTCGCCAGGAACACCTGGTCGCGTTTGCCGGCGATGGCTTTGCCGATCAGTTCTTCATTGGTGTAGGGGCCATACATGTCGGCGGTGTCCAGCAAGGTGACGCCCAGTTCGAGGGCGCGGTGCAGGGTCGCAATCGCTTCCCGGGTATCAATGCCGGTGGTGTAGAAATCGGTCATGCCCATGCAGCCGAGGCCGATGGCGGAGACGTGAGGGCCGTTCTTGCCGAGTTGACGTGTGTGCATCGGAGCAGCTCCTTGGAGGGAAAGGCCCATTGTTCTCCTCGACAACTCAGGGATAAAGCCGCTAAAACCGCTATCACTATTATAATTTTCTAAACAATCCCCGGAGTTCACCCCGCTTTGGACCGATTTAATGCCATGCGCGTGTTTACTCGAATCGTCGAGTTGGGCGGTTTCGCCAAAGCCGCCGACAGCCTGCAATTGCCGCGTGCCTCGGTGACGATCGTGATCAAACAACTGGAGGCGCACCTGGGTGTGCAGTTGTTGCAGCGCACCACACGGCAAGTCAGCCCCACACTGGATGGTGCTGCTTACTACCAGCGCTGCGTCAGCCTCCTGGCGGATCTTGAAGAAACCGAAGCAGTGTTCTCCACCCGTGGCAGCCCGCGCGGTACGTTGCGTATCGACATGCCGTCGGGGATCGGGCGATTTCTGGTGATCCCCGCGCTGCCCGAATTCAGCACGCGTTACCCGCAGATCGAGTTGGAGATCGGCCTGAACGACCGTCCGGTCGACCTGATCCGCGAAGGCGTGGACTGTGTGTTGCGCGGCGGCCTGGCCCTTGACGAATCCCTGGTGGCAAGGCCTCTGGCAATGATGGACCAGGTGACCTGTGCCAGCGCCGGCTATCTGCAGCGGTTCGGCGTGCCCGAGTGCCTGGAAGAACTGGCCGGCCATCAAGTCGTCGAATACTTTTCCAGCAGCAGTGGTAAACGCTATGGCCTGGAGTTTCAGGTGGGCGAGGAAATTCGTTTGGTGGACTTGCCCAAGCAGGTCGCCGTCAACAGTGCAGATGGTTATCTGGCGGCGTGCGAAGCGGGTTATGGCCTGGTGCAGACGCCGTTCTATCACGCCAAACTGCAGCTGGAAGCAGGCCGCCTGGTGGAGGTGTTAAGCGCCATCAAACCACCCCGATTGCCACTGACCGCGCTTTACCCGCCGCACCGCCAGCTATCGCCGCGGGTGCGGGTATTGGTCGATTGGCTGGTGGAACTCTGCGCCCGGCCGGGCAATGGTTTGCGCCGCTAGGCTTGGGCCTTGCGATAGGCCCCGGGTTGTTGCCCGGTGACTTTGTGGAACGCCCGGGTGAACGCCGCAACCGACTGGTAACCGACCGCCAGCGCTACCTCCGCCACGGTCTGGTCCTGCTTGAAGAGCTGGCACGCATGGCGCATGCGCATCATCAACAGCACCTGCCCGGGCGACTGGCCACACAGCTCGTTAAACCGTTTGAAAAACGCCGAACGCGACAGCCCGGTACAGGCGGCCATGCTTTCCAGGGTCCAGGCCTCAGCGGGGCGGGCGATAAGCTGTTCCAGCAAGTGGGCAAATGCCGGCTGCCGTCCCAATGCCGCCAGGCCGCCGAGCTCGTTGTTGTCGATCACTTGCTGGCGCAGCACATAGAGAAACAACAAGTGGCAAAGACGCTCGAGCAAGGCCGAGGAGGGCGCGGGCATGCGCTGGCATTCTTGCAGGATCAGTTCGAACAGGTTGCGTGCGGCGGTTAACGATGGGTCGCCGGCCCGCAAGATGATCCAGGCGGGCAGGGTGTCGACGATCATCGCCGACAGGCCGGAATGGAAGTGGAAGAAACCGCAGACCAGGCCCACGCCATCGCTGGCCTCGTTATCCAGCGGCAGCATGGCACGGCGTGGACATTCCTGTGCGCCCTGCGCCGTCGCTTCGCCGGACAGCCGATACTCAAGGTCGCGCAGCAGAAACACCGCGTCGCCATTGTTCAAGTGTTGGGGGGTGGATTCTGCGTCGATATGCAGCCAGCACTGGCCTTGCACAATCAAGTGGAAACTCGCGCTGGCCAGGCCATGAGTGCTCGCATGCCAGTCGCCGCAATAGCGCCCGACATGGAACAGACTGGTGTTGAGTTCGAGGCTGTCTAATAACCAATCGACGAGAGCACTGGACGAATTCATCTAACGTAAAGACTCAAGAGCAAGTAATCGCTACTTTAGCCTATTGAGGGGATTTTTTATAACCAACAGACTGGAGACATGAACCCACCAGGAGACCACTCCATGTCCCGTGTACCGTTGCTGACCCCTGAAACCGCACCTGGAGCGGCCAAGCCGTTCCTCGAAAATGCCCTCAAGGGCTCGGGTTTCATTCCCAATCTGCTCGCCGTGCTGGCCAATGCGCCGGCCGCCCTGGAAACCTACATCACTGTCTCCGGCCTCAACGCCAAATCTGAACTGAGCCTGGCCGACCGCGAAGTCGTGCAGCTGATTGCCGCCACCACCCACGGCTGCGATTTCTGCGTCGCCGGTCACACGGCCGTTGCACGCAACAAGGCCAAGCTGCCGGAAGACGTTATTGATGCCTTGCGCCAGCGGGGTGAATTGCCCAATGCCCGTTATGAGACACTCGCCGCGTTCACCCGTGAAGTGATCGCCACCCGGGGCGACGTCAGCGACGCCGGTTTCGAGGCATTCCGTGCCGCCGGTTATTCCGATGGCCAGGCGCTGGAAGTTATTTTGGGCGTGAGCCTGGCAACGTTGTGCAACTTCGCTAACGTGTTTGCCCGTACCCCGTTGAACCCGGAGTTGGCGCAATACCGTTGGGAAAAACCGGCAAGCTGAATGGGCGATCGCCCACCTGCAGTAACAAGGAGAAACACGAATGCTTGACCCAATCTTGAGCCGTTGGCTCGATGTTCAAGCGCAGGCCCTGGATGTGGGCAGTTGCGATCCACAGGAAGTGCTGCCACGGCTGGCAGAAGCCAATGTATTACGTATCGGCGTGCCGAAAGCACTCGGCGGGCTGGGCGGCGATGTGGCCGGTGCAGTGGACGCCATCGCCAATGTCGCCAGCCATTCCCTGGCGGCCGCATTTGTCTGTTGGGGCCAGCGATCCTTTATCGAGTATTTGTTGCAGAGCCCCAATGAACGGCTGCGCGAGCAGCTGTTGCCGGACTTGCTCAGTGGCAAACTCGCCGGTGCCACGGGGCTGTCGAATGCGATGAAGTTTCTATCGGGCATCGAGGCGCTGCAAATCAGCGCCGAGCCGACTGACGACGGCTGGACCCTCAACGGTCGGCTGCACTGGGTGACGAACCTGCGCAAGAACGGGTTTGTCGCGGCCGCGGCGATCGAGCATGCCGGTGGCGGCGCGCCGTTTATCCTGGCGATTCCCGATTCAGTGGCGGGCTTGCAGCGTTCCCGCGACCTGGAGCTGATGGGGCTGCAATCGAGCAACACGGCAGCGCTGGGTCTGGAAGGTGTCGAGCTGAGCCGCGACTGGTTGCTGCACGAGGACGCGCGCCAGTTTTTGCCGGCAGTACGCCCGGCGTTTCTGGGCTTGCAATGCGGCATGTCCATCGGCCTGGCCCGCCGCTCGCTGGCGGAAGTGGCCAACCACCTGGGCGCGAGCCGCACGGTGCTGCGTGATGAGTTGGAAGCGTTGCGGGTGACGCTCGACCATCTGGTCACCGAGCTGAAAAAGGGTTTGCTGGCCGGACGGTTTGCGGCAGAGCCGGTGCCGCTGTTCAAACTGCGTATTGGCCTTGCGGAAACGGCCGCCAGTGCCGTGCAACTTGAACTGCAGGCCAGCGGCGGCAAGGCGTACCTCACCGCACACGGCAGCGGCTTTGCCCGGCGCTGGCGCGAGTCGGCCTTTGTGCCGATCGTCACGCCAAGCCTGGTGCAACTGCGCACAGAGTTGCACCGACAGGCCAATCTATGACCGCAACAGTATTGAGCGCCCAGGGGGTTTGCCTGGGCTATGCCAGCGGGCCGGTGCTGCAAGGGTTCGACTTGCACCTGCGGCCTGGCGAAGTGGTGTCGATCCTCGGGCCCAGTGGCGTCGGCAAATCCAGCCTGTTGCGCGTACTGGCCGGTTTACAGGCGCCCCAGGGCGGAACAGTGCAGGTGCTGGGCGAGCCCTTGAGCGGGCCGCACCCGAGGGTGGCGGTGGCCTTTCAGGACCCCAGCCTGTTGCCCTGGTTGAATCTGGAAAAGAACGTCGCCTTTGGCCTGGATTTCGCCCGCCAACCGCACGTGAGTCATGAAGAACGTCGCCGCCGCGTCGACCACGCTATCGCGGCGGTCGGGCTGGAACATGCCCGTCAGCAGTTCCCCGCGCAGTTGTCTGGCGGTATGGCCCAGCGCACGGCGTTGGCCCGCTGCCTGGCACGGCAACCGCAAGTGTTGTTGCTGGATGAGCCCTTCGGCGCGCTGGATGAAGTCACCCGCGCCGACATGCAGCACCTGTTGCTCAAGGTCAACCGCGAGCAAGGTTCGGCGGCGGTGCTGATTACCCATGATATTGATGAGGCGCTGCTGCTCTCCGACCGCATCCTGCTACTGGGCAACCGCCCGGCGCGGACCCTGGGCGAATGGCACATCGACCTGCCGCAACCGCGCGAAGAACAGGTTGAGGCCATCGGCGCACTGCGTATCGAGATTCTGAAAACCTTACGGCAGGCGAGCCGCCCTCAACCCAACCCTCTTGAACAATCGGAGTTCTCACATGTGTCTGGATGACCTCACTCACTCGCGCCGTGACTTTCTCAAACTTTCCGCCGTGCTCAGTGCCGCCGGTGCCTTGCCACTGCTGAGCAGCCTGCAAGCCCGCGCCGCCAGCGAGCCGGATGCACCGGTGCGTATCGGCTACTTGCCGATCACCGACGCCACACCGTTGCTGGTCGCGCACAACAACGGCCTGTTCGAAGCCGAGGGCATCAAGGCCGAGCGCCCCGTGCTGTTGCGCAGTTGGGCCCAGGTGATCGAGGCGTTTATTTCCGGGCAGGTCAACGTGATTCACCTGTTGTCGCCAATGACGGTGTGGGCCCGCTACGGCAGCAAAGTCCCGGCAAAAGTGGTGGCCTGGAACCACGTCGGCGGTTCCGGCTTGACCGTTTCGCCAGGCATTACCGAGGTGAAGCAACTGGGCGGCAAGTCAGTGGCGATTCCATTCTGGTACTCGATTCACAACGTGGTGGTACAGCAGTTGTTCCGCGACAACGGCCTCACACCCGTGGCGCGAGCTGCCGGTACTGAGATTGCGGCCAATGAAGTCAACCTGATCGTACTGCCGCCCTCCGACATGCCGCCGGCCCTGGCGAGCAAGCGCATCGATGGTTATATCGTCGCCGAGCCGTTCAACGCCCTGGCGGAAAACCTCAAGGTCGGGCGCGTGCAACGGTTTACCGGCGACGTCTGGCGCAACCATGCGTGCTGCGTAGTGTTCATGCACGAGCATGACCTGACCAACCGCCCGGAATGGTCGCAGAAGGTGGTGAATGCCATCGTCAAGGCACAGGTGTGGACGCGTGATAACCGCGAGGAGGCGGTGAAGCTGCTGTCCAAGGACGGCCCGAACCGCTACACGCCGCATGCTGAACCGGTATTGAGCAAAGTCCTGGCCCCGACGGCTGCCGACCGCGCGGCTTACCTGGCCGACGGTGCGATCCAGCACGCCAACTGGGACGAGCACCGCATCGACTTCCAACCTTATCCGTTCCCCAGCTACACCGAGGAATTGGTGCGGCGCTTGAAGGACACGTTGATCGAAGGCGACAAGAAGTTTCTTGCCGACCTGGACCCGGCCTTTGTGGCCAAAGACCTGGTCGACGACCGTTTCGTCCGCAACGCGATCGAGTCGGTGGGCGGCATGAAAACCTTCGGCTTGCCGGACGGTTATGAGCGGCACGAGGAGATTGGCGTTTGAACAACGGCAAAACCGTCATATGGCCTGGCTGGTTGCTCGGTATAAGCGGCCTGGCAGGTTTGCTGGTGTTGTGGTGGCTGGGGGTGAAGGTGTTTGGCGCGGCCGACGGCTTGTCGGCACGTTTCTCGCTGGCCGCTACCTTAAGCAGCCTATGGGAATTGCTCGGGCGCGGTGAGCTCTATCTGCACATCGCCGTTAGCCTCAAGCGTATTTTTGTCGGGCTGTTTCTCGCGTTGTTGGTAGGGGTGCCACTGGGCTTGCTGGTGGGCAGCTCGCGCAACCTGGAGGCAGCAACCACGCCGGCCTTTCAGTTTTTGCGAATGATCTCACCGCTGTCCTGGATGCCGATCGTGGTGATGTTGATGGGCGTGGGTGACCAACCCATTTACTTCCTGCTGGCGTTTGCCGCGGTGTGGCCGATCATGCTCAATACGGCCGCCGGCGTGCGGCAGTTGGACCCGCGGTGGCTGCAGTTGAGTCAAAGCCTGAGTGCGACACGCTGGGAAACCTTGCGTCGGGTGATTATTCCCGGCGTGGTGGGGCATGTGCTGACCGGCGTGCGCCTGGCCATCGGCATTCTGTGGATTGTGCTGGTGCCGTGCGAAATGCTCGGGGTCAGTGCGGGGCTGGGGTATTACATCCTCGACACCCGTGATCGCCTCGCCTATTCGGAGTTGATGGCGATGGTGCTGTTGATCGGGCTATTGGGCTTTGCCCTGGATGCGTTTGCGCGGTGGCTGCACCAGCGGTGGGTGCATGCCGGCTGAACGGCAAGGGTCTCGCTTTGCGCAATGCAAAGCGAGACGCGCAGTGTATCAGCGGCGTTCGTAGCCTTGGCCGCCGTCATAGCGGTGGTCGTGCCAGCCGCCACCGCCGCCGTGGGGGAAAAAGAAGCAGCCGCTCATGCTCAGCATGATCAGCAATGGAATCAGCAGTGTGATTCGACGGAGCATTTTGAAATCCTCTAAAGTACCGACAGGTTCAATCAGGCGTGGAACAAGCCAAAAATTTTCAGCGCCTGTAACATAGGACCCTGCCGACCCCGCGCCATCCCCGTTACTGGGTATGAGCTTGGCATGCTCGGCGATACAAAGTGGATACATTTACCAGCTTCAGGACCCCGTCATGACCCAAAAGCAACGTTTGAAATATTCGATTCTGATTTCTCTGGTGGTACTGGGGACGATGTTTGGCCTGTCCTACCTGCAGAACACCGGCGTCATCAGCGAGAAAACGTTCCAGTACATCGCCATCGCCGTAGCGGTCACTGTGGTAGTGATCAACGGCATCATGCGTCGCAAGGTCAAGCCTAACTTCTGATTCAGGCACACGATTCAGCTTGGAGCGTCATGCGTGCCCGTTGAGTAGTTTGGCGGCCTCTGCATGGAGGCTGTAGCTTTTATCGGCATTGAGGGTGATCACGCCCTCGGTGCACAGGCGCTTGAGTACCTCACGCACGCTCAGAAACGACAGCGGGATGCCCAGCTCCAGCAAATGGCTGTGCACGCCACGCACTCCGAGGGTGCGCTGGTTGTCGGCAGCGGTGAGGAGGGCGTCGATGACCTTCAGCCGAATCAGGCTGGTGCGCAAACCGAAACACTTGAGCAAGTGGCGAATGCGCTGGTTGCCTTGTTGTTCGGGCAGTTTGCCCGGGGCTTTGCCGAATGCGTGTGCGCCGCCGCCGAAATTGGCGTCGGCAGCCGGTGAATGTCCGTCCGTGGGCAGGTGCGAGTTGTACATGCAAAAAACTCCTTATCAGAGCCTGATCAGGAAAATGATGGCGCTCTTGATTAATTAGACGAACCAGCCACGGAAATCATGAAGTCCTTCATGTAGAAATTTTGTCGGTATCCTGTTTGTCACAGATCAAACCCTGTCAATAAACATCCCCTCGTCTAAATTATTCCCGGTTGTCTGCGTTCTTACGTGGGGGGAACAGCCCCGTGTGAGGGTGTTCAATTTGACTGTGGGGTTTGCGTGATTATTTCCAACGGGTTGTCCAGGGCGTGTGTGGCGGGACTGTTGCTGGGGCTGAGCCTTGCCGCATCGGCGCGGGAGCAAGTGACACCGACTTCGGCGGATATTCGCCGTACCACGTTCGGCGTACCGCACATTCGCGCCGCGGATGAGCGCGGCCTGGGGTACGGCATCGGTTACGCGTATGCCCAGGACAACCTGTGCCTGTTGGCCAATGAAGTGGTCACCGTGAACGGTGAGCGCGCGCGGTTTTTCGGCCCCGACCAGTCGACCCCGGAAGCGCGTAACAACCTCGCCAGTGATGTGTTTTTCACCTGGCTGAATACGCCACAAGCCGTTGCCGCTTTCTGGAAAGCGCAACCCCCGCAGATGCAGCAGCGTATTGAAGGTTATGTCGCCGGCTACAACCGCTACCTCAAAGAGCAGGGCGCGCCGGCGCAGTGCCAGGCGGGGTGGGTACGGCCCTTGAACGTTGAAGACCTGGTCAAGCTGACGCGCAGGTTGTTGGTTGAAGGCGGTGTCGGCCAATTCGCCGAAGCCTTGGTCGGTGCGACACCGCCTCAAGCCACCGCCAGCGTGCCTCCCAACACCAGGGCCTTTGAACTGGCCGCCGCGCACCAGCAACGCTTCACCCTGGACCGCGGCAGCAACGCGGTGGCCGTGGGCCGTGATCGTTCGTTCAATGGTCGCGGTATGTTGCTTGCAAACCCACATTTCCCTTGGGTCGGTGGCATGCGCTTTTATGAAATGCACCTGACCATTCCCGGCCAATTGGACGTGATGGGTGCCGCGTTGCCGGGTTTGCCGGTGATCAACATCGGTTTTAACCAGCATGTGGCCTGGACGCACACGGTTGATACGTCCAAGCACTTCACGCTGTATCGCCTCACCCTGGATCCCAAGGATTCGACGCGCTATATGCTGGACGGCAAGTCCATTCCCCTGGATCAGACCTCCGTCAATGTGCAGGTAAAACAAGCCGACGGCAGCGTCAAAGGTGTAACCCATACGGTCTACAGTTCGCAATTCGGCCCGGTGGTGCAGTGGCCCGGCAAACTCGACTGGGACAGCCACTACGCCTTCAGCCTGCGCGACGCCAACCTGGGCAATGACCGCGTGCTGCAACAGTGGGACGCGATGAGCCGCGCCGGCAGCCTCAAGGCGTTGCAAACCTCGGTGCACACCCTGCAAGGCATCCCGTGGGTCAACACCCTGGCCGCCGATGACCAGGGCCAGAGCCTGTACATGAATCTGTCGGTGGTGCCCAACGTCAGCGCCGCCAAACTTGCGCAATGCAGCGATCCACGGGCCGGCCTGCAAATGATCATGCTCGACGGCGCCCGCAGCGCCTGTGCCTGGGATATCGACCCGCGTGCGGCGCAACCCGGCATCTTCGCGGCCGACCAACTGCCGCAATTGCAGCGTACCGACTACGTGCAACACTCCAATGACTCGGCGTGGATGGCCAACCCCAAGGCGCCATTGAGCGGTTTCTCCCCGGTGATCAGCCAGGACCATATCGGCCTCGGCCCCCGCGCGCGATTTGCCGTGCAGCGCCTGCAATCCCTGGAAAAACAACCGATCAGCGTGGCCGACCTGCGAGACATGGTCATGGACAACGAGGTGTACCTCGCGGGCCTGGTGATGCCCGACCTGCTTGAGTTTTGCGCCAAGCACCTCGGCGGTGACGCGGCTGCGCTGCAACCCCTGTGCACCAGCCTGAACACCTGGGACCGGCACGCCAACCTCGACAGCGGCGTCGGCCTGGTGCACTTCATCAACCTGGTCGAACACCTGCAGCAGATCCCTGACGCATGGCGCGTCGCCTTCGACCCTGCACACCCACTGACCACGCCACGCGGCCTGGCCATCGAGCGCGAACCCGTCGCCAAGGCCCTGCGCGACGCCATGCTGGCCTCCACCGCAGACGCCAGCACACTCGGCCTGACCCGCTGGGGCGACATCCAAATCTCCGGCCAAACCCCCATGCACGGTGGCCCGCAACAATTGGGTATCTACAATGCCATGCAAACCGTGCCACGTGCCGACGGCAAACGTGAAGTGGTCAGCGGCACCAGCTACCTGCAAATCGTCACCTTCGATGACCAAGGCCCCCAAGCCCTGGGCGTGTTGGCATTCTCCGAATCCAGCAATCCCGAGTCGAACCACTCAAAGGACCAGACTCAAGCCTTCTCCGAGAAAAAACTGCGCCCGCTGCCCTTCACCGAAGCCCAGATAAAGGCCGACCCGCAGTACCGCGAGCACGTCATCAAGGAGTAGGGCAGGTACGCAACCCCTTGATGCCAATACGAAATATTTTTGAAATCAAGGGGTTGCAGCCAAAAGCAAATGAGTACATAATGGCGCCCATCGAACGCAACGAAGCATTAAAAACTTCAATGTATTCAATGAGTTAGAGTAGAGGCAGGGTTATATAGCCCACTCAAGTTTTTATGCGGTGAATGTCGGCGGTAATGACATTGATCGTTTGAGGCCGAGTAGCAAAATGGTTATGCAGCGGATTGCAAATCCGCCTACGCCGGTTCGATTCCGACCTCGGCCTCCACTCTTGAAAACCCCGTAGATTAACGTCTACGGGGTTTTTTATTGTCTGCGATTTGGTCATCGCTTCCGCAATTTTTCGGATCGCTTCCGCAACCCTACCTTTTTTCGGGAAATTTAAGACGCCGTTATCGGTATGGCCTTCTTCGATTGGACGTGGGATTGTGCTTGAGACTCATGAGCCTGAGAGTCCACAGACGGCCAAAATCGGACGATTTGTAGAAGAAATTATCCCTTTTTGGCGCAGTACTTGGTAAGAAGTCTTCGAGGCCCCATGAGGCAGCCCCCTCCCGCCGGCACCCGCACAAAGTCATGCTAGCTGCCGAGTGAGTTGCTCGAACTGCCGCAGTGGGCCGCAGAGTCTGCGGCGTGGTTCTGGTCGGTAAACGGCTTGAATGCGCTCGCGGATCAGGATCAGTTCAACACTATCACCCGCCGGATCAATGGCGGCCTTAACGGTCTGGAAGATCGCCTGCAGCTGTGGGCCAGGGCGAGGGTGGTGTTATGCGTCTCCTCGATCTGATCCCTACTCAGTTCCGAATTGCAGCCATGGGCCTTGTGCTGGTGGTCCTGGCTCCTGGATCTGCTGCATTGGCATGGACCGCTCAAGGTTGGCGATACGGCCAGCAGTTGGAACGCCAGGCCCGACTCCATGCCGACACCCTCACCGAGATATCCCTGGCCGGCGCTGCCCTGCAGCGCAACGAGCAGGATAAGCGCCTCGGCCTGGAACGGCGCCTTCGGGACAAAGACGAAACCCACCATCAGGAATTGACCGATGAGCAAACCAAGCAAGCTCGCCTGCGTGATCGCCTGGCCACTGCTGATTTGCGGCTGTCAGTCGTACTCGCCACCACCGACGCCAGCGGCAGCTGTTCAATGCCAACCACCACCGCCACCGGCTTCGTGGTTCATGGCCCCACAAGAGTCGAACTTGACCCAGCGCATTCTCAACGAATTATCGGCATCACCGATGCCGGCGATCAAGGATTGATCGCCCTGCGGGCCTGTCAGGCCTACGCAAAAGAAGTTTCTACACCGAAGTAAAAGGAGCGGCCGGGCAGGATGCGTCAACATCCAACCCGGCCACCTTCCCCGCAGATCGTCCCTGCAAGTCCAGCCAAGGCTCCTGCTTCGTGCACAAAGCGGAGCGAGCCTAGCACTGTTTATCCATACAGCAAAGGTCTTGCTTTTATATGTCCACACCTATAATTCCTTGGATGGGCGGCAAACGCCGCCTGGCCGACCGCCTTATCCCTCTCTTCTCACCCCACGAATGCTACGTCGAAGTCTTCGCCGGCGGCGCCGCGCTCTACTTCATGCGTCCCCAGGCCGCGCCCGTTGAAGTCCTCAACGACATCAACGGCGACCTGGTAACGCTGTACCGCGTGGTGCAGAACCACCTAGAAGAGTTCGTGCGCCAGTTCAAGTGGGCGCTCAGTTCGCGCCAGGTGTTCGAGTGGCAGAAGATGACCCGCCCTGAAACCCTCACCGATATCCAGCGTGCCGCCCGTTTTTTCTACCTGCAGCATCATGCCTTTGCCGGTAAGGTGACGGGGCAGACGTTTGGTACCGCGACCACTGGCCCGGCCATCAATCTGCTGCGGATCGAGGAGAATCTCTCGGCCGCTTGGCAACGGCTGTCCGGGACCTACGTCGAAAATCTCCCCTGGCTTGAATGCGCAGAACGCTACGACCGCGCTCACACGTTCCACTACATGGATCCGCCTTACTGGCAGACAGCCGGTTATGGCGTGGACTTTCCGTTCGAGAACTACGAAAGGATGGCTGACTTCATGCGCCGCTGCAAAGGCAAGGTGATGGTCAGCATCAACGATCACCCTGACATTCGGCAGGTGTTCAAGGGCTTCCATTTTGAAACAGTCGACATTCGATACACCACGTCTAACCAACGACAAGGAAGGAGTGAGGTTAGCGGTGAACTGGTGATCATGAACTGGGAGCCGAATGCGTTCGGCGGCCTTTTCTAACGCGCGGGCTGGACCAAACAGGATCCTTTGTTTTTCAAGTTGTCCAACGGGACGTCGACCTTAAACCACTCAAAAACATCGGCCGACTCGTACACTGCCGACCAGAATGGACGGTGGCGAGAGGCAGTAAGTGACCGGGAATGGCCAATGGCAGCCTGCGCGACTTGAGCTGCAGCAGATCTTGGGGGGATGACTATTCGCTCAACTGTTAAGGCGAAGGTGCTGCGTTGGCCGTATACCAGCCCGACGGTGTTTTTGCACACACTTGCGGTCTTAATGGTGTTTCGACGGTGGTATTGGCCTGAGTGGATAGTTGTCGAACGGCAATCACGCAGCCTGCTTTCCACGTGCTGACTTTAATAATTTGAAGTTCCATTTCATAGTCTTTGCCGGGGTCGGGAATGAGCGTGACTGGCGCGGGAAAGCATGATATCTGCGAGCCCCCCATGGCGAACCCTGCAATAAAGGGTTTCCCGGCCGGGATGACATGCTCGTCAAACACCTTGGGTGACTGATTGATGGCTTTGCTCGCCTTACTGGCAGGCATGCCAATCACGCTGTTTTGGCTGTCTGTCGCCCGAAAAGGGTAGAGTCCGGCCGAGTCGACATGCGCCGTTTGCCATCCTGCTTCTTCAGGTGTTTTGGTGAGCAGGGACTCGTTGTAAAACGCCTCGCAGGTCTGTCCACTGATGAAGCCCGCATGGGTGGTGTCGCCCGTGATCAGGCGCACGCGAGCAGTGTTAGCCGGGTCATATTGGCTGATTTGTGCTTCGTTGCGAACATCGGTTTTAGTAGTGGCGCAGCCGATAAGGGTCAGGCTTACTGCCATCGGCAAGAGTAAACGCATGTGTAACATCCATATTCTGTGATGGTTGATGGCCGCAATCATACTATGACGCGGCTGTACTAGCCGACCGGGCATGTGCTTTCAATTTTGACGAAGAAGCCATGTCGCTTGGCCGATAATGTACGGGTCGGTGTAAGAGCGACCATTTTTGGCTGATTGCCGTCTGTCTTGAGGGGCAGGGTGTCACTGCGTGGAAGTAGTGTTGGTACGCGAGTGGTACGCAGGTTTCAGGTCGGCTCTGTAAGGCAAGGAATACCTGGCTTACAGGATTAGCAGTTCCAATTCATCACCGATAAAGCTTGTAATTTTGCGCCTGACTGGCAGCAATCGACCCATTGCAGCCGTTCAGCATGTTGCTAAAATCGACCAAGAATAGACTGCCACCAATAAGTGAAAATTGATGTTTACCTGCCCATGCTGCGGATATGCAGTCTTCGAGGAACACCCAGGGTCATACGATATTTGCCCAATTTGTTTCTGGGAGGATGACGTGTTCCAACTCTATTACCCTCACCAGGTGGATGGACCGAATAGATGTAGCTTGATCGAGGCGCAGGTCAATTTCGTCCAATTCGGTGCCTGCGAGCGAACCATGCTGAAGAATGTGCGAATGGTTAGCGATAGCGATGTGCGGGATGGTGAGTGGTTCCCACTCTGGACTCGCCGAGTCGCCATTCCAGATCCCGACTCCGACAACCAGCATCCTCAACACATGACGTCGAAGTACGACCTCTACTATTGGCTGCGGACCTAGCAGCGCAAAATGGCCGAAAACGGCCAGTTCCGTCGTTTAGAGGAAAGACACCACCCCTGCCACCTGAAAGCAGGCACGCCGTGATAGCCGCCTGCTCATGCAAAGATACAGCTATCCCGGATTACCCGCCCGAAGATGCGCCGCATCGATCTTGCATACCGAATCGCGCAACCTCCCGATCAACGACTGCCGCTCCAACGGTCCCCATTGCGGAGTATCGCTCTTGCGCGTCACTTCATGCCCAAGGGCAAAGGGCTCGGAGAAATAAACCCGGCCGAACTGCGCCATTTCGTCCCGCTCGCAGTTGATCACCTGGATCGCCCGCGAACTGCGAATCTCTGGAAGTTTACCGCTAGGGGCGGCGAGTCCGAGGTAATTGTTGATTAGGTAGAACTGGCGCAAATGCGGATTGCCCTGGTACAAGGCGACGGAGTGTGCGTCGAAGTAGGTTGCCAGTTTGGCGTCCTCCAGCAGTTTGAACATGCCAGCAGGCGTCGTGGCCGGCGCTTCGGCCACGGCTTTCTGCGGCACAGTGCCGTGGGCACAACCACCCAGCAGCAATACCGCTGCTAGGCATGGCAGGCGCCTCATCGTGTGGTTCCCTGTGCCAGGTCCGGGCGTTCCTGCTGCAACAGAAGCTCATCGACGCTGCCCTGCAACGAACAGAGCAGGCGGGTCTTCCCGTCCTCGACGCTCAGCATCAGGAGCTTTTCCGCGGAACCCGCCGCCGGAGCGATGCCCGAGGCCGCCGCAGGGTTGTTCTGCCAGGCGGAATTGGCGTCCGCCTTGATCCGTGGTTTAGAAATGAAGTACTCGCCGGCCTCCTGCCATTCCGCATGCGGCAACTTGGCCATGACTTGCTCGCGGCTGGCATCGATTTCGAAACCCCAGAAGTAGTAAATGCCTTGCTCGCCCAGGTCCATGATCCGGTCGTAGTAGCTAGTCAGGCGCAGGCCCTGGTCGTCGACAGCGGGGGTGAAGTGCTGGAAAGCAGTGTTGAAGTTGCGGCGGTCCAGCACTGGCGGCCAGGCCAGGCCGCGCTGATCGTTGCGGGCCAGCTTGACGGTCTTCCCCAGATCGGCGCGCTGGGAATACAGGTGTTTGAAAAATGACGGCTCACACGAGACCAGGCTTTCGCTGAGGCCGCTGGCCAGTGCATTACCGGAACACAGTCCGAGGAAAAGAGGAAGTATAGCTTTGCTGCAGGAGAAGGATAAAAGGCGACGCATGTCCATTGCTTGGAGAGTCCTGTTGGTGTGAAAAGACTCTATCGTAATTGCGTCAGGACGTTGTTACAAATTGAAAGGACCGGAAAAGGAGGCTGGCGCCAATCAATGCAGAGCAGGTGAGATAGCCTTCCTCCCAAGGCACAGCGGGAGTCCATACCGGGGCAATCATTGTGCGCGGTCCAAAAAGTCAGTTGCTCAGTGGAGAGCTGATCAAAGTCGCTTCTGTCGAGCACAGAAGAACCTAATGTCGGTATCGTGCCAAAGGTAAGGGCGCCCGATAGTATCAAAACGCGGCGGAGTTCTTTTCTCGGTGACCGGCTCCTTTTGGCCGATTTTTGCCGTTTGTGACGGGCAGCAATCGGCCAGAAGCAGACAGTGGACAGTCCACCAATGCATCAGTAATGATACACCCATCAATGTCGCGCTCTTACGTTGTACTGTCGCGCTTACAAAATCACCCTTTAGGCTGATCATGAGTTAATGTGCCGCTATGGAAAGTTATACGACATGCATTCAGCAAATCTGCGACAGTGATGTCGCCTAATAAATACTTAGGAGCAACCATGAAACTTATTTTGGCATTCACAACTTTATTATTTATATTAGCAGGATGTGCTGCAACTGGGAGCCAGTCGCCACAGCAAGCCGCACAATCTGCGGCAATTTTATTTGATCAGCAAAAATTCAATTTAGTTTGGGTTCCCTCAGCGAATAACGGTATCTCCGGAGCTATGGCATCCGCCCTTATCGGAAGTGTAGGTTTAGACTCTCCAATTGTTTCAAGCATTTACCAAATAATTGCCCCTGCAAGCAAAGCTGATGTTCGTGTCGCCATCTCAGGAACTAATAGTTCTTTTGCAGCTAACTCAGCTATTGCAGCTTTAAGTAACACGTCAACTATGCTTCCTAAATTACAACTTGCATTTATCGGCTCGAAATCAGACGCCGAGGCCGTTCGCTCGGTAGTTGAAGCTAAAGGCGGTAAATTCTTACACTCCACACCAAATGGCTCCTAAATAGCGACAAGTGCCGCTGGCTTGAACGGCGACAGTCGGCCATAGCTGTCGGTCGTGATAGGCAGAAATCGGCCAGAAGCAGCCCATCGCGATCAGAAGCGTTTGACGACAACGCATCGCTCTCGCACTCTGTTTTGCCCCCTATTCTTCACTAGGCTTCCCTATGTCATTCGCAACCGTAGTGCTGCTTGACTCCTGGCCACAGCCAAGTACGTCGCCCGAACCCATCGTGTTTGCCACGGACACGCAGCTATGCTTACGGTATTGCACCGCTGGGGAAGAAATAGCTGTAATCCATTTTCCCCTAGTTAAAAAAATTCAGTTCGGCTCACCAAACGACGAGGCTTTGGGTGGTCATCCGCTTATTGGACTTGGCCTCAAGCATTACCAAATTCATCGAATAGATAATTCGCCTTGGCTAGCAGAGCTTGAGCAGAGAAACTCCATTCATCCGCGACACGATAGACAGCGGTTTCTAAAAGATGCCATCCATTATGTCTTCACGTTTCAGGACTCTACCCTGGAATGCATCGTAATTGAGGGGCAGTTCTGGCATCCAAAAGTACAAGTCTTTACCTCGGAGCAGAAGGCAAGGGATGCCTGGCACGAACTGATAAATGACGTGGGCGCATGATCCCAATAGTCACGAGTGGATGCCCGCTTTGGGTCGATAGCTGCCACTCAGTGAAGGTGGAAAAGCCTCAAGATCAACCGTGAGGCTTTATCACCGTCGGCCTCATATAGACCGTGTAATCCGGCCTGATCGGTGAGTTTGTGTAGATTGAAGTGGTTGTAAAACGCTTGGCCCAGTCGCTGATGCTCGAAGCTTCCTTGACTCCAAAGCCAGACGAACTCCTCATAAGCGGCGCGTTCGATCTGCAACGAGGGATCATGTCCCATGTCAGGTTCCTATCATTAGATGGACTCAAGCGTACTAGTTGCCTATCAGCCCTTCCAGCTCGGCCTTTCCAATCAGAAAGTCAGTTATCGGCCAGAAGCGGTCACTGGACAGCTTGCTCCTGAAAAAGTAGCGTGCGATCTAAATGTCACTAATTGGAGTTCCCTCGTGGTTTCTATGGACGTTCAGGAAGAAGTTAGAGGCCGGCTACGCCGCGCAGAAGGCGAGCACGATGTAAAAATGCTTTTAGCTATTGAATCAGGAAGTCGTGCTTGGGGATTCGCCTCTCCCAACAGCGACTATGACGCACGCTTCATCTATGTGAATAAACCCGAGTGGTATCTCGCTGTCGGCCTTGAGGAGCAGCGCGACGTTATCGAATACCCCATCATTGACGACATGGACATCAATGGCTGGGATCTACGAAAGGCACTTAGGCTATTTTGGAAGTCTAATCCAGGCTTTGTGGAGTGGATACAGTCGCCCATCATCTACGAGCATACCGGCTCCTTTCACAAGCGGGCCAAGGAGTTACTTCCGCAGGTGTATTCGGTAGAAAGCGGTATCTACCATTATCGCAGCATGGCTAAAACTAACTACAGGGGGTACTTGCAGGCGCCTTATGTTCCTCTGAAAAAATACTTTTATGTACTACGCCCTTTGTTATCGATACGGTGGCTAGAGCAGTTTGAAACGCCTGCTCCTATAGAGTTTGACAAGCTGCGCGGCGTCATCGAAAGGGAGCCCGAATTCCAGCGTGCCATTGATGATTTGCTTGCCGTCAAGCGTGCGTCTCCGGAGATGGGGTTATCGCCTCAGATCACGCCCATCCAGCAATTCATTGAGCGTGAGCTCAATAGACTAGAATCCATTAAGCCGACCCGTAGCGAACGCAAAGAAGTTGAGCCGTTGCTTTCCGAACTTTTTCGCTCGGTGCTCAAAGAAACCTGGGGATGATAGGTGGAAAAGGGGACAGATTTATTTCTAGGAAAAATAAACCTGTCCCCCTTTTCGTGCATTGCGCGCTCTAAACCTTAGTAAAAGTCATAATAAAGCGCCCATTCGCCGGTTTCGATGTGCTTCCAGAACATGAGGCTGCCGCTGTCGATCACATTCAGGCCGATCTTTGCGTCTGACGAAATCTGAAAGACAAACTCAAAACCTTCACCTGGATCCACCCCCGCCTGGCAGAACGACGGATAGCCGCCGATCTTGTGCGCGTAGGTGTGGGTGATCAGGTCGTAATAGCTCTGTATTTCGCCCGCACGTTCCAGTTTGAGAACTGCTTGTTCAACATCTGCCGGCAAGCCACCGCCATCCCACAGAGGGAAATCCTGCGGCACCGTCTGGGCTTTTAGCGGGAAGGCTTTGAGAAATGAGCCCTCCACCGGCAGCGCTTTGCGCACTAACACATCCAGCGGCCCATATTCGCGGATCACCCAGTTATTGCCCATGGGCTCAAAATGCTCGGGAAACGGGTTTGAGATAAAAACCGTCAGGACACGAACCCCTTTCAGTAGCGAGCTAGTGAAGGGAAGGGCGGGCAGGTAAAACTGTGCATAGGGGAGCAGCTGTTGCCCTGCCTGATTGGTGGGCACGCCTTCGTCGGGGCGGAACAGGAAGACGTTACCCAGCCAGCTTTCTTCGTCTGTGCCAAGAGGACGAAAGCCGCCGGCACTGAATTTTATGGCAGGGCGTGCCAGGCGTTGCTTGATTTCTGAAGTGTCCATGGAAATGGTGCGTTTCCTTTTTTGTTATCGGGCGTAAACGCTACAGCAGGTGGTCTTGTATGCTGTTCTCGGGCGACTAGTGGGCCTAGTGTAGATCTTCGTGACCGGCAGAAAACGGCCAAAAGCAGCCAAAAGCGGCTCCTTGACCGCCGATTAGCCGGGCGGCTCGTTACTTCTCGTGCGAACAACTCTGGAGTCCACCGTCACTCATTCGTTAGTGCTCAATATTTGCGGGCTTCACGTGCGACAGGTAGGATCCGCCCCATCTACCTACTGCGCTAACGCGTTCGCCAGGCTACCCATGGATCGCCCGCACGAGCTACCGCCGTGCATGTATGGACACAGGTAAAGCATGACTCGAAACCTCGCATCGATTGGCCTAATGTTCGCCCTGGCCGGTTGCCAGAGCCCCAACGACATGGGCAAGAGCACCGCCGACTACATCAAGGCGGCACGGCAGACTCCGATGGAACGCTACCTCAAAGAACAGCGCAACCGTTACGAGCCGCTTGGCACCTTCGATTACACGCGGGACGACAACCAGAGCAACGCCTGCCGTGAAGCCATTTACAGCAGGGATGTTGCACCCGCTAGTATGGAGATGGTCAAGGGAAGCAGCGATGCTGGTAATGCGATGTGCCGGCATGTGCTCGGCACGTTTTACGAGAGCGGCAACGGCGTCACTCAGAACATCGGTATGGCCCGCGGTCTGTATCTCGAAGCGGCAAAGGATGACCCTTACGCCTATGTCGAACTCGGGCGCATGGCGCGCGACGGGGTGGGCGAGCCAGCTGATTGGATTAAAGCCCGTGATTACTACCGACTGGGGGGACGATCTGGTGCGGTGGCACTGGGTGGGATGATGGAGCACGGACAGGGCGGTGCGCACGATGTGCCCGGGGCCTTGAAGCTTTACATTGACGCGACGCAGAAGTATGGCGACAAAGCTTGGCAGGCGATACAGCCACTGTTGGCGCGAGGGCTCGAACTCGACGCCGGGCAAGTGCAGAAGTACAACCGGTTGTGGACCGAACGATTTGTACGCGAGCAGCGCAACCGCTTGTTGATGTCTACGGTGTTCCAGCATGTTAAGGCATCCGGTCAGACCTTCACGGTCACCGTGCTTTACCGGTTCACGGCTGGGCAGCCCCGTTCCAAGGCCTATCTGGTCAAGAGCTGCGGCGATCCGGTTATCGACAGTCTTGTGGTGTCGGCAGTGGACAGCCTACCCATGCAGGATCCCTACCTGGTGCCGGCGGGCGAGGACATTCCGCCCATCCAGGTGCCTGTCGTATTAATGCCAACTGCTGGTTGAAGCCTTGTGTTGCCATTGCTGACCTCATCACTGGCAAGCCGGCTCCTGAACAGTCCAAACTTCGAGAGTAGCGTGGGAGCGGACTTGCCCCGCGATGAGACCGGTTCAGGCAACGCTGCGGCCAGCCTACACTCAAGAGCGCTGCTACAGCCGTCAGATATGAATGAAGGCAAGCGCAGCGCGCATGACTGCGTCCGCTCTTTCTTCTGCACCTGACCTAGTACCCAATCCAGCAACCTGCGCCCGGCATCAAGCTCGGAGCTCACCGGCCAATGCTTCGGGTTAGCCCCAGTAGCGAACGTCTGCTATTGGCCGATTCTGTTGAAAAAGTAGGTCTCCTGTCGATCTGTAGCGCGCGGCCAGCTAAAGCAGGGTGGCTAGAAAGCGCCCCCTTGAGAGCCTAAGAAACCAGTATCATCCGATAGGTGATATCGAGAGCAGAACCATGACAGAGAAAGAGGCATGTGCGATTTTGCAAGCACAAGGTTGGGCCTGTGGAAAGGATGAGGTAAGTGACCGCTTTTGCATCAAGTGTTTGGGCGAGATCCAAGTCCAGATCATTCCGACTATAGGGAAGCGCTCGGATCATTTTAGAGTTTCGTTCACGCCCTCCATCTCCTCGACAGCGTTTTCGGATGCTGTCGCGTTCATCTTTGGGGAGAGAAAATATTTTTCACCTGTCATCGTAAGCAACGAAACGCCCCAGAAGTTAGAGACCATTGGCGCTGACGATGTAGTCGAGCTATCTGACAGGGCGTTATCTTGGGCTCAGAATCAAGATATAGATGCGGGCCTGGCGCTCTACAGGTCTTTACCTACAGACGCCAAAGGAGCAATGCCACTCAGGCATCTAGCTGCACTAGCAATTGCGCAAGATGTCGATCAGTTAGAGGATTACAAAAAAAGCTTTGAAAAGGGCGAAAGGCTGGGGTTCGTCCCATACATCACCGTTGAAATGATTGAGCGCTCGCTGCTGATTGCGCAGGGAAACGCTCCCAAGGTTAACTGATTCCCTGAGTAGCTCCATCGACTGATCTGCGGCAAAATCACTCCATCGGCCAGCGGGAGAGTACGCAGCATGATGGGACAGTTATCGAGTGGGCAGGATCGGCTGTTTTACTCGTTCAACCTTGAAGACCACATCCCAAAAAATCATCTTCTGCGCAGCATTGATCGGTGCCTCGATCTGAGCGACCTGCGCCACTACCTCGCCGATTTCTATAGCCCAATTGGGCGTCCTTCGATTGATCCTGAGTTGATGATCCGCATGCTAGTCGTGGGCTATTGCTATGGCATTCGCTCCGAACGGCGCTTGTGTGAAGAGGCTCATTTGAACTTGGCGTATCGCTGGTTCTGCCGGTTGAGCCTTGAGGATGAAGTACCTAATCACTCTACGTTTTCCAAGAATCGACACGGCCGTTTCCGGGACAGCGATCTGTTTCGCTGGTTTTTTAATGAAGTGCTGCATCGCTGCATGGACGCGGGTCTGGTCAAGGGCGAAGGCTTTGCCGTGGACGCCAGCATCATCAAGGCGGACGCGAGTCGGCAACATGGAGCGCCTAGCGATGAAGAGATCAACTGGCGCGACCCGTCTCTGAGCGCTCGTGCTGTCCGTGAATACCTCGAAGCACTCGATGAGGAGGCGCTCGCTGAAGCTCTTCCCAAGCGCTTATCGCTGACTGATCCTTTAGCCCGTTGGACGGCCGCCCCGGGTGGCCCAGCGTTTTTCGCCTATTCCACGAACTACCTGATTGATGTCGAGCATGGCGTGATCATGGATGTAGAACCGACACCGGCTCATCGAACGGCTGAGGTCGAGAGTACCAAAACCATGATTGATCGAGTCGAAGAGTTGTTCGACATCAAACCGGATCGCTTAATCGGTGACACCGCATACGGCACAGCACCGATGTTGGCCTGGATGGTGGAAGAGAAAGATATCGAACCGCATGTGCCGGTGTGGGACAAAACCGAGCGCAAGAACGACAGTTTTTCGAGCACCGATTTCCACTGGAATGACGAGGCTGAGGAGTACTCCTGCCCGGCCGGCAACCCATTGCGCAGCGAATGGCGAGCCTTCAAAAATGAGCGCTCACACGTCACCAAAGCCAACACCATCATCTTCCGATCCAGACAGACCGACTGCGCGACGTGTCCGATGAAAACCAAGTGCTGCCCGAACACTGCGTTTCGTAAGATCGCCCGCTGCGTCCATGAAGCTGCTCGGGATACGGCCCGGCGCATTGCAGTAACTCCGTCGTATCAGCGCTCTCGCCACGAACGTAAAAAGGTCGAAATGTTGTTTGCCCACCTCAAACGCATCCTGAAATTGGATCGCTTGCGACTACGTGGCATGAGTGGCGCGACGGATGAATTCACGCTGGCCGCTGCGGTGCAGAACCTACGACGGCTGGCCAAATTTTCATCTCAAGGGCCACCAGTCACGGGATAGGTGCGCCTGCACCAAGCAAAAAACCTCAAATTAACCCAATAACAGAGCAGCAACGGTCAACGAAGGGCCGAAAAACCACTCAATGTGGTGAGTAGGCTCTCCAGTGGTGTCGTGCCTGAGTTTAGGCGATCTGAAAATCCGACTTTTTCAACAGAATCGGCCGAAAGCAGTCCGTCAGAATAATTCATATTGCCCATTATTAGGCTTCCCTACAGCCACCAGGAAATACGCCAGCCTAGCCTGGAGCGCACAATGAGATCCACGAAAAGTCAGGTGACGCCGGCCAGCTGTCGCTTGGACGGAGGCGCCGGGCTAAGTTTATGCGTGACATAGGTCATAATGCGTGTTGCATCGCGGGGATGTGGTTTGGTCGACTCGGTGGTTTTCCCCCGCCTCCACAGGCCAAACATGATGAGCTGCGAACCCGCTGGAAATGTCTGCAGCCAGACGCCATCCTCATGACTCACGCTAACTTCAAAATACTCTTGACGATTTGGATCATCGGTGCGGTTGTATTGAGATTCGCAGTTCAGGTAAGTCGTAGTGTAGGTGGCGCTGGCAGGTGGCGATCTGTGGGATTTGACAGTGCCCAGCAGCGCCAACGGCATATCGAGTTGAGCTCCAGGTGCCAACTTGTCCCAGACTTCGTCATAACGCCCGGACTCAAAGAAAAAGTCTTGCCACGTTAACGTGTGTTCACCAAAGCGCAATGTCAGTTGCGCTGCCAGAAGCTCATCGTCATCGCAGGCTGCACGCAAAGCAAGCAAGTCGGTGGTAGTGCGCAGATAGCTGTCGAGTTGTTGGTGGGTTGCACGAAATCCTGTCGGGCGTTGTGGCGAGTTACCAGTGACGGATGGCGGTGGTGTGGCTGCATTGCCTGAGGCCCCTTTGTCTTTCAACCCTCGATGGAGAATCAGTAGGCGCAGTTCGCGTTTACCATCGTCCAGCGCATGCATGAAGTTGGGGTCGGAGGCAGCAGCAAGGATCAACTTAAGGCGCCCGGGCGCGTCGTAGCGGCAGCCTAGAATATGCTCAGACCCTCGGCTCAGTCCGATATAGGCCGGCACATGAATGGGTTCAACCCGATCTATTCGATTTTTCGTGTGTCGTTTTACAAATCGAACGGCGCTGCCACAGTTGGGGCTGTCACAGAACAGCGCCGGTGTCGCCAGGTTGTTGTCATGTTGTGTTTGTAGACTATCGACAGAGTGGCGGGCACCGCGTGCATCCACAGCAGACAACATCTTTATGCCTTTACTCATCCGTAGGAACTCCCTGTTTGGCGGGATGGGGCCCAGTATCTTATCCGCTGGTCATGACGAAGCAACATCGTAATGCGCTTGGCGATGAGAGCCGGGTCAATCTGCTCGATTGGCAGGACGTCGGGAAGAGCTAAAAACAGTTCCGCAACTCAAATCGGACACCCTTGCCCGCTTGAGTTTCAGGGCCTTAGCAGTCAAAGCACTGCGGAATAGATTGTTATTTAAGATATTGTTTTATAAGTAAATAGTCGTGGATTGCAAATCCGCCTACGCCGGTTCGATTCCGACCTCGGCCTCCACTCTTAGAAACCCCGTAGATTAACGTCTACGGGGTTTTTTATTGGGCGCAGGAAAGTTAGAAGGCAATGGGCTGCCGTCATTTTCAAAGAGAATAGTGGTCTGACCCTGAGGGATCCCCTCACGGGTCTGGCAGAAAGCGTTCTCCAGCTATTCAACACTTCGAGCAGAATTTTGCGGTGCATGGACCATGAGGCCGAGGAACGGCAGAATGTGATTACCACGCCCCTCTTGACCTGCCCCGATATTTCGAGACAAGCACTCGTTGAAGGGTAGATAGCATTCGCACTCACTGGAATGTGCCTTTTTGTGAAGAATCAACATCGTTAGTTAAGATGTTTTTTGGTTCATATGCGTTTCGAATTTTCTTCCGTAGTGGCTTCGATATTCGATGGTGAAAAATATTTCCTTCGCTAGCTTTCTAGCAATTTCTCTTCCTTCCATAAAGCTACGACCATTGGTGGGGATATTTACCTCGAACAATATTTTTTCTGAGCTTTTATCGATCCCCTCGTCTTTAGATAAGTACATCGCAATAACTTCTGATTTACCTTTATCAGGTGTTAAATTATTTACGAGTTTTAAGAAATCTACAAAGGTGCTATCGGCATCCAGTATTTTAACGCCGCCTATGCTTAATGAATATTTTTCAATAATAGCAGGACCAAACCCCGTGTTTTTGACAGAGACACGAAAGGTCTGAAATCCATTTTTAAGGGTGCTATTGAATTGTCTATCGACTATAAGCTGGGGTTTTATCTGAAGTTCATTGTGAGTTCGTACGGCATAGAAATGGTGAATTGTTATGAATAAGGAGAGTGTGGCAATAAATATGCTAATCGTCACGCCCATAGGTAACTGCCATCCGAGATCCCAAGATTGACCAAAAAGGAAGCCGAAAATGAAAATTAGTAAAGAGGTTAAAAAGAGAGGAGCAAAAAATATTTGCATTGTGACAGATACCTTGCGGTTGAAGTGGTAATCTCGGAGAGCAGATTGTCTTAAAATCAGATGTTAAGAATGCCTGTTAGATAGTACGTTATGAATGTTAACTCATTCATTGTTTTTTATTGGTTAGCACAGTTTTTAAAGTGTTCAAAGCATTTGTATTTGTCTGATTACTGAGTCGCTCTCGCTCTAGGTCAATCGTTGTCTGGCCTTTATTTAAAACAAAATTTCTTTCGGTTTTTGATAATGTGTTTATAATTTGATTAATTGGTTTTGGGGCTTTATTGTTGATCGCGATGTTCGTCGCTATTTGTTTTGATTCGATATTGGTAATTTCATTTTGAAAATATTTAATTTCGGATAGGCTTTGCTTGTAGAGTCGCAGAAAAAAGTAAGCAAATACTTCGATGAGTAATACTAATGAAACTCTGGGAATGAAATGAACTAGCAATTCTTCGGGGGATTGTGTACTTGGGGAGTTAAATACTGAGTACGCTAATGCACTCAGGCCAATCAGAGTGGTCATAATTCCTAGAAAGAGATTTAAATTACCACGTTTCGCTAAATTATCAATTTCTAAAGACAGTCTAAGAGTGGTTTTGCTGAACTGATCCTCAAGTACAACAGCTTTTGTTGTGTTTGTAAGTATCTGCTTTATGCCTGAGATGTAATCGCTCAGAGCTTCGGATTCCAACTTTGCTTGTATGTTGCTGATTACTCTTTCTTTATCCTGCGTAGTAAAATTTTGAGTTTCATTTTTTTGTTGTTGACGCAATAACAAGCGTAATTCGAAGAGCTGTTTTTCCACGCTCTTAAGTCTGTTTAGGTTGTCGGGTGTATTGGAGTCGTTTTTGACTCTCGTTGATGGTTCTAAATAATTGAGTATGGCGGCGCCTAAGCTTATTGCCATAATGGATATAATGATTAATGTGCTATTAAATGAGTTCACTAAAGAAGGGTTGATTATTTTTAGTGTTGCAAAGATGAATATAAGGCAAAATATTAAAAATATAAGCCAGGTGAGCATTTTTCGTCTTTTGTTTTTTATGATAAATCTTTCGTACTCTTCGCCTATGTCTTCGTTAAGGATGTTGCTTTTAATTCGGTCGTACAGGCGGTGTTCGTTTGCGTCCATAGTTTTGTGATAATCCTTTTTCGTGGTGTTGGTCTATCTTGCAAAATAGTGTTTTTAAGTTAGTGCTATTTAATCTTGAAGTTTAGCTATTGGTAGGTCGCTTAACGCTGCTGCAGCATAATGGCGGTGTGCCATTTTTACAAGTGTGATCGTCAGCTGCCCTCACCCGTGAAAAACGTCTGACGCTTCTAATCGTAAGCCTTTCGGAGCTAGGTGCCCAGGCCCAAGTTGAACAGTGTGAGTGGCCTAGCCAGTAGCCGGTTTAAGTAGGCGGCAATCGGTTGGTAGGAAGCCAGTAGAAGGGGAGAAGGTTCCCAAACTAAAAAAACCACTTGCGATATGTGGGGTTTCAACCGGGTCGGTGGTCGCGAGTAATCAAACAGCGGTGACTTTGAGAGCTGCAGCAGCTTGACTTTAAAGGGCAGTCTTGAAGTCGACGAATGCGAGCACACTTTTATGGGGAATCTATGTTTTCAGCTAGATTGATCTGTTATTTAGCGCGCATTATTGGGTCGTTGGGACATGAGAGGGGGGACCAGATATAGTTCCGCAACCCTACGCGGCCTGCAGGGAATATCTGAGCTGCGCTCGCATGAAAATAGCGGAGATGCGGAACTTTAATCGATCCAATAAATTGATTTATATAAGAAATATCGTGGATTGCAAATCCGCCTACGCCGGTTCGATTCCGACCTCGGCCTCCACTCTTAGAAACCCCGTAGATTAACGTCTACGGGGTTTTTTATTGGGCGCAGGAAAGTTAGAAGGCAATGGGTTGCCGTCATTTTTCACTGTTCAACGTTACCGGCAGCAGCGAGCAGGGTAGGTATACAACGGTGTGAAAAACCTCGGCTATGGTTGTTGCTCATTAGGCGAGGGTATAGATATGCGCAGCAGATCCAAGCAGCACACAGACATTTCCGACTATAAGGAATTTGACATCGCTGTACGCATTACCGGTCCATCCGACAAGAACACTGACGAAGGTTTCACCGTCACTATCAGTATCAGCAAAAACGGGCACGAGGTCATTCCGACGTTTAGAGAATCCGACATCTTGCACAAAGCCTATGAGGATGCGCTGAGTATTGGAATCACGATGGCGAGACAAGAGATCGATAAGTTGGATTGAGCCTCAACTGAAAAGCGAGGTCAGGCTACTTTTTCAAAGAAAATAGTGGTGTGACCCCGTTTGCTGCTGTGTGTAGTTCAAAAAATAAAATTATGGGGCGAGGTGGTGAGGTGCTATGTACATTCGTTGCTATCTTGGGGGATGAAAATGAAAACTTGCTTGGTGCTTTTAGTGATAGCGATGCTTGCAGGGTGTGCAGACAGCGGACCTATGAAAGTTGGGCCTGATACTTACACCATCTCGACGAGAGTTCCTTTCGGTGGTCCCGCCTCTGCAAAAGGCCAGGCGCTGAAAGAGGCGAACGTATTTTGTGAGTCTCAGGGACGAGAAATCATGCTTGACCATATGCAGGCGAGCGAGTGTGCATTGCACGGTGGCTGTGGAGAGGCGGAAATATTTTTCTTTTGCCTGGCCAAAGGTGACCCCCAGTTGAAACGCCAAAAATACAGCCCCGATCCAACGCAGAAGATTGAGATTGATCAGCGCTGATGCGAAGCCACGAACAGGTCCTGGCTTTGGCGTAAAAACGGGCCAGACCCTATGCTTGACCTCGCCATTCATCCACGGAGCACCAAGCCCATGTCAAACACGGCCAGCATGTTCACCCGCCAGTTCTTTCATGGCACACGGGCAGACCTGGAGCCAGGCGACTTGATTCGCGTCGGCTACCCATCCAACTTCACGGAAGGTGAGCCGCTGTCCTGGGTATAT
The DNA here is from genome assembly GCF_045447295.1 of Pseudomonas sp. O39. Lineage (NCBI taxonomy): Bacteria > Pseudomonadati > Pseudomonadota > Gammaproteobacteria > Pseudomonadales > Pseudomonadaceae > Pseudomonas > Pseudomonas sp. O39. The sequence continues at coordinate 71,438 of NZ_JBJGXV010000009.1, read as the reverse complement.
TTCGCGGGCACGCTGGATGCTGCAATCTGGGGCGCTGAACTGGCGCTTGGCAGCGGGGCAGAGCGGATTTATGTCGTAGAGCCAACGGGGTCAATGATGGATGATCCCAATTTGACGGATAAGAAATTTCCCGGAAATCCCACGCTGTCCTATCGTTCCGCCGAACCACTGCGGGTTGTTGCCGAGGTGACGAAGTGGCAAGGGCATTCGCCCGACCGTTTGCAGCAGATGAAGGACAACCTCGCCCGTTTGAAGGCGGAAGGCGGCGACGTCATCATCGACTGAAAAAACGGGGTCAGACTAAATTTTCAAAGAGAATAGCCGTCGTTAAAGTGAGTGGCAGGGTGTTCTGCTGATCAACAAGGAGTGTGGGAGTGGTCAGTAAAAAACTTGACGCGTTCCGGGCGTGGTTCACCCCCAAGCGTCGACGGCATGCAGGAGGCGCTTTGCTTATTGCCTCGTTGGTCGGTCCCTTTTTATACCCAAGCGGTTATTGGGTCAGCGTGATGACGTCTGGGATCATATTTTTCTTCAGCGCGTGGCCGTCCGTCGCTCACGATAAGTCTTGAAACGGCGCTCAAACCTCTTCTGTCCGAGCCCTCGCAAGCGCTATCTCGCCGGTAATCGCCGCGCGGGCCTAAGCAACCGGGCATTGTTCACGGGGCTTCTGCCCGGACGATACGGTGCACTTTGACCTCTTCTGCGTACACACCAAGCTTTTCCTGTTGAGCCACCAACAGCGCGCACACTTTCATCAGCGCCACGGCTTCATCCGGCGTTCTGCCACTTTGCGCCATGGCCGTCAGCTCAACCACCGACCAGCCGATAACAGCGGTCGCGTCTTCAAGGTCGTAAAACAGTTCCTGCTGAGCCGTTCTGGGCCCGTCGAGCCCATGGATCAATTCTTCCATTTGTTTCCCCATTTACGGCTTCAATTCAAGCGCCATCACCACCATTCCGATTTCAGCCAGGTCCGTACTGAACGGGATTTCGCCGATGCGTTGAAACCCGACCGTCTCATAAAAGCGCTGCGCATTTGCATTGGTTTTGAGCACGTCCAGCCAAAGCAAGCGTTCCCCGCGCTGGGCGGCTTTTTCACGAATGAACTGCAACAGTCGTTTTCCGTAACCCATCCCCGCGGCGGATTTCAGGAAGTAGATTTTCTGCAGTTCTGCACCCACTTCACCGGTTAAAGGCGCAGGCGTTGACCAGTTGACCTTGGCAAATCCAACGGCCTTGCCACGTTCGTCTGAAGCAATCAGCCAGACCTGCCTTTCGGGCAATTCGAGTGACCGGCCCAGTGCACTGGCTGAGAAGTCTTGATCGAGGAAACCCTGCATGCCGGCAGGAGACCATAACGTCGAAAAATGTTCGCGGTAGGTCTCGCAACCGACTTCGCGCAGCGTATCAATATCGGCGTTAGTCGCTTCACGAATGTGGATCATGTACTTCCCTGGTTGATGAGTTTGCAGCCCTTTTACAGCGTCCAGCCTAACCCAAGCGCTTTATGCAGGGAGGCGAAATCCTTGAGCAACTCCGCATCCCCTGAAATCCGACTCTCTTGCGCCTGGTAGCGTGTACGTTCCGCATCCAGCCAGTCGAGCGTACTCGCCGTGCCGGCACGATAACGCTGGCGTGTCAGGTCGGATGCACGCACTGCCGACGATTCTACATTGCGCAACAGCACGACATTCTGGCGTTGATGACCATAGCGCGCCAACGCCACATCCGCATCGCGCAGCGCACTCAGCACCACGCGCTTGTACTGCGCAAGCGCCTCATCACGTCCGGCCTCTGCGCCGTTGACACTGGCAGCAACGCGGCCGAAGTCCAGGGCGTTCCAGGTAATCCGCGGCAGGATCAACCAAGTGCCGTTGTCCTTGCGCGCAAGGTGCCCAGGGTCGCTGGCCGAAAAGGACAGGTCGCCCATCAGGCTGAGTTTGGGAAACCAATCGGCGGTTTTTTCACCGATCTGCGCCGTGCTCGACGCCAGTTTGCGCTCGGCCATGCGGATGTCCGGGCGGGCCTTCAAGAGGGCCGCCGGGTCGGCAACGGGCACGGCGCTGGGGATGGCGGGCAGGGCGCGGGCCGTGGCGAGCTGGCTGTCCACGTCGCCGGGTTCCAGGCCACAGAGCAGGCTGAGTTGGTCGAGGGACTCGACGATGGCGGCTTGCAGTGGCAAACGCTGAGCCTGGGTGTTTTCGGCTTGGGTCAGTACCTGCTCCAGTTGCAGTTGCGAGGCAACGCCCCGGTCGCGGCGTTGCTGGGTGAGGTCCAGGGCCTGGTTTTCGATGTCGATGCTGGCTTCGACCAGCGCAAGACGGGCTTGTTGGTCGCGCAGGTCGGTGTAGGCCTGGACGATTTCGGCGGCGAGTTGCACTTGAGCATCGGCCAGTTGCGCCTCGCTCGCGTCGGCTTCTGCCTGGGCTGCTTCGACGGCACGCCGGGTGCCGCCGGACAGGTCAGCTTCCCAGCTGGCGTCGAAACCGGCGAGGTACAGGCTCAATGGGCCTCGGCCGCCGCCACTGCTGCCACCCAGTGCCGAGGTGTCGGGCGAGCGTAGTTTGAGCATTGCCGCGTCGCCCGTGACCTTGGGCATCGCGTTGGCGTGTGCGCCGCTGAGGCTGGCGCGGGACTGTTTTAAACGTGCCTGGGCGGTAGCTATGTCCGGGCTGTTTTGCAGGGCCTTGGCGACCAGTTCATTGAGTTGCGTATCGCCGAGTGTCCGCCACCATTGCGCTACTGCGGGCGTGGCCGAGGCAGTGTTATCGGCATGGGGCAAATGCCCGGCCGCCAGGGTTTTCGGCGCAACATTGGGCGCGCCATGGTAGTCCGGGCCTACGGTGCAGGCGGACAGCAGCGCAACGCTCAGTAGGACGGGAAGGGTGCGAGGAATCATCGTGGTACCGTGCGCTTTTTCAGGATGAAGATCAGGGGCAGGCACGCCAGCATCGCGAGTCCCAGTAGATAAAACGAGTCGTTGTAGGCCATCACCGAAGCCTGTCGCGCAATGTCATTGGCCAGTTGCGCAAAGGCTTGTAACTGTGAGGTGGACGCATCGCCGGTTTGTGCCAGGTAGCTGGCGGCGCTGCTCGCCATATGGTCCTGGGCCAATTGGCTGTTGGCCTGGATGCCTTCGCGCAACATGTCGTCGTGAAAATGGCTGCGCCGGTCCATCAGCACGCCCAGCAATGCCAGCCCGATGGTGCCGCCGAGGTTGCGCGACATGTTGTAGAGCCCGGCGGCATCACCGGCATCGCGGGTCTCCACTGAGCGCATCGATAGCTGGCTGAGAGGCATCATCACCAGAATCTGCCCGAAGCCACGCAGCAGTTGGGACCAAACGAAGTCATGGCCGACGCTGTCCGTCGTGAGTGTGGTGTCGACGAAGCAACTGGCCCAATACAGCAACAGGCCGGCACCGACCATCCAGCGCAGGTCATAGCGGCCGAGCATCCTGGGCAAGACCGGCATCAGCAGAAACGCCGGAATCCCCGACAACAACATGATGGCGCCCGCCTGTTGAGCGTTGTAGCCGGAGACAATGCCGAGGAACTGCGGCACCAGGTACGCCGTGCCATAGATCCCGGCACCCACGGCGGTACCGATCAGCAGCACGCTGCCAAAGCTTTTGTTGAGCACCAGTTGCAGGCGCAGGATCGGCGTACTCGACCTGAACTGGCCGACGGCAATCAGGAAGAACCCGGTCACGGTGGCGATGCTCAGCCAGATAATCAGCAGCGAATCAAACCAGTGTTCACGCTGGCCTTCTTCCAGCACCACAGTGAGCGAACTCAGGCCCATGGCCAGGCCGAGAATGCCCAGCCAGTCGGCGCTGATAAAGCGTTGCAGGTTCATCCGTTCGGTTGGCAGGCCGGTGATCAGCAAGGTAATCAGGGCGACGCTGATGGGCAGGTTGAGAAAGAAACACCAGCGCCAGTTGATGTTTTCCGTGAGCCAGCCGCCAATCACCGGGCCCAGCAAGGGGCCGAGAATCACGGTCATGCCGAACATCGTCGTGCCGATCGCCAGTTGGTGCGGGGGCAGGCGGGTACGCACGATGGTCTGGGCGGTCGGGATCATTGCGCCGCCGGCAAACCCCTGGCCGATGCGCCCGGCGATCATCGCGCCAAGGCTTGAGGACAGGCCGCAGAACATCGAAAACGCCGTGAACATCAAGGCGGTGCCAATCAGGAATCGGCGCAAGCCGAATACGCGGGTCAGCCAGGCGGCGAGGGGAATCATGACGATTTCCGACATCAGGTAGCCGGTGGCGATCCACGTGCCTTCGGTGCCGGTCGCGCCGATCTGGCCCTGGATCTGCGGAAGTGCCGAGTTGGTAATCGATACGTCCAGCGTCGCCAGCAAGGCGCCCAGCGCTCCGGCGGCGACGGCGATCCAGTCGGTCAGCGAGGCGTTGCGCGGCTTTTCTGCGACCGCATCGGCCATCAGCGCCTCAGCCATGATTGGCATCTGCGGCGTGGGTGCGGGTGTCGACTTCAACGGTCGCCGACAGGCCTGGCATCAATGCCGCACGCAGGTCATCCGGTATATCCAGGGCAATGCGCACCGGTACACGCTGCACGATTTTGGTGAAGTTACCGGTGGCATTCGACGGCGGCAGCAAAGCGAACTGCGCGCCGGTGCCGGGAGACAGGCTGTCGATATGCCCCTGCAGATTGCGCCCCGGCAATGCATCCACATGCACCGTGACGGACTGCCCGGGGCGCATTTCGCCGATCTGGGTTTCCTTGTAATTGGCCGTGAGGTAAATCGCGCTGATCGGCACCACCGTCAACAGGCGGGTGCCCGGTTGCACGTACTGGCCGACACGCACGCCCCGATCGGCCACACGCCCATCCAGCGGGCTGCGAATCACCGCATCATCGACATCCAGTTGGCTCTGCGCCTCACTGGCCTTGGCCACGCCGAGTTGCGCCTGTGCCTGTTTGAGTTGGGCCTCAAGCGTGCCGTAGCGGGTCTGGCTGGAACGCAAAGCTGCTTGTTTGGCAGCCACGGTGCTGCGCGCTTGAGCTAATTGGTTGTTGAGTTGCGCCAGGCGCTCTTGCGGCTCGGCGCCCGAGCGGGCCAACGGCGCGTAGCGCGCAACTTCGGTTTGAGCATGTTGCGCATCGGCTTGTGCGCCTTGCAATTGGGCGCGGGCCTCGGCGATGGTCGAGTCCTGTTGCACCAGGTCGGCCTGGGCTTTGGCGTAGTCGGCATTGCGTGCGGCAATCGTGGCCGACGCTTCATCGCTGACCGCCTGGTACTTGCGCGCATCCAGGCGCACCAGCACGTCGCCGCGCTTCACGTTCTGGTTGTCGCTGACCAGCACGTCGGCCACATAGCCGTTGATCTTGGGTGCCACGCTGATGCTGTCGGCTTGCAGGTAGGCGTCATCAGTGGTCTCGATGAAGCGCCCGGTGAGCCACCACCAGGCGGCCCAGCCCAGGCCGATCAACAGCGCGACGGTGGCAATGCCCAGGAGTATGCGTCGCGCCTTGCTGCGCTGGCCATTGACGGTGTCTTCAGGAATGACCTGAGGGGAGGGAGGTGCAGCGGACATCGGGTCACTCCAGTTTTATAACGGATGGAATAAATTCTATTTTTCGCGAATTTTTGTCAACTGGTATATTTTGGTCCGGTATTCGAAAGGAGCTGCACATGGCACGACATAAACCAGCCGCCGAAGGTGGCTACCAGCGTGGCGAAGAAACCCGTGCGCGCATTGTCGAAGCGGCGGTTGCGGTGTTTGGTGAACGCGGTTACGACCGCGCGTCCACCCGCGACATCGCCACGGCGGCCGGGGTCAATGCACCGGCGATCCAGTATTACTTTGACGGCAAGGAAGGCGTTTACCTGGAGTGCGTCGAGCACTTGATCACGCTGTTGTGGCGCAAGATGGCGCCAAGCGTGGAAGCCGCCGAAGGCGCGCTGGCCGATGCAAAGGCGGACGATAAAACCTTGATCGACGTGTCGTTAGGCATTTTGGGCACTGTGGTTTCGACCATTCAGGACAGCCCACAGACCACCGCCTGGCGCGCGTTTCTGGATCGCCATCAGGCAGGCTTGTGCCCACAAAGTGCGACCACCGCTTTTGAAGACCGTTTCAAGGCGCGCATTGGTCGGGTAATCCGCCAACTGATCGCGCGCCTGGCCGGCTTTGCAGTGGAGGACGAACGCACAGTGATTCATTCCATGGCGCTGTTCACCCAAGGGCTGGCGTTTCGGGTGCAGAAACCCAAGTTGCTGGAAGCGCTGAACTGGGCCGAGGTCAATCTGAAGGAAATGGAACTGGTGCGCGACGTGGTGCTGACACAGGCGCGGTTTACCCTCGAAGGGCTGGTCAGGCAGCGCGATGTGCGAGGCGAAGCCGCTGATTGATCAAGCACTGCAAGCCCTCGGCGGTATCGTCAGACGACCGCCAACGCTTACGCACTCTGCCTGGCAAAGCGGACCCTGTGCCGCCCAGGTTTGCGTCCTTGCGCAAGGCCTGGGTGACGCAACAATTGTCGTGGTTAAACCGCCGAATACGCGGCGAAAACCGGCCTGCCGTTGTGAAATGTTGTGAAGCGTGAAGAATGGCCCTTTGCCCATGCTAACGTCCGCGTCGGGGTATCGTCAGCACGACGATTTCATTCGTTCCATTGAGGGAGCAGCGCCGATGTCTACTACCGTAACGCCCACGGCCGGCGGGCCGAACACTCCAAAGTCCTCACCGTCTACGTTCGATGACAAGTTGAACATTGCCAAGTCCAGCAAGGTCATTGCCGACTATATGCGCCAGACGGGCAAGTCAGCGATTACCAAGCAAGAGCTGACGCAGTTGGCCAATAATACCTCCGGCAAGGTGCCCACGGAGGTATCCGACGCTGCCAAGTACATGGAGCGCCATCCGGATGTGTTCACCGCCATCGAAACCCACGACGTGGCCGGTGCCGATAACCTTTCGGGGGTGTGGAACTTCGATTGGGCCGCCAATGGCGGGTTGAACGGTACGTCGACCGACGCCATTGCCAAAATGCAGGACACGTTCGATTTCGCCATCGCCAAGTCCGCGCAAATTACCGAGATTTCCACGGGTAAAAAAGCCGAACTGGACTCGACCAAGCAACGGCCACAAAACTGAGCAACGTGTGTTGTCAGCCAAGATAAACGGCTCCCGGTGCAGTCGTCGGGAACCGTTTCCAGTCGAGGTGAAGCCTCGTTATCCGTGGTAAACCTGATGGACTATTTTTGACTAGGGCCAAAGTGTATTCCTCGATCCACCCCTAGCTGTACGGGGCGGTTGTGACCGCAACCGACTACTGTCGCAGGCATACCATCACCGCTTGGATGCCGCGCCATGTTCATGTCTACCAGCCTGCTGTCAGCCTTTGTGCTGTTTGCCTTCGTGTCTTCAATTACCCCAGGGCCCAACAACACGATGTTGCTCGCGTCAGGGGTGAATTTCGGGTTCCGCCGGTCGATTCCCCATGCGTTGGGGATCAGTATTGGTTTCATGCTGTTGGTGATATCGGTAGGCCTGGGCCTGGGTGAAGTGTTCAAGCTCTTCCCTTGGGCCTACACCGTGTTGCGCTATGTGGGCGCGACGTACTTGCTGTACCTGGCGTGGAAGATTGCGACGTCCGGGGGCATGTCCGACAGCAGTGGTGAGCACGGCAAGCCCATGACCTTTTTAGGCGCAGCCGCATTTCAATGGGTCAACCCCAAGGCATGGATCATGGCGCTGGGCGCGATCACCACCTATACGCCGGCTGAGGGTTACGTGACCAACGTGCTGGTGATTGCCTTGGTGTTTGCAGTGGTCAACTTGCCCAGCGTGTGCGTATGGGCAGGCTTCGGCACCGGCCTGCGTAATGTCTTGCGCGAGCCACGCTGGATAAGAGTGTTCAATTGGTCGATGGCCGGGTTGTTGGTGTTGTCGTTGTACCCGATGCTCTTTGTCAGTTGATCGGGTGCGTCGATGACCCCGCAAGCGGCCCGGCCGGTTTCGGTGTCACACCGGTGAGATGGTCGCCAGCAAGCCAATGCCGATGGTCAACACCAAAAAGCCGAACAGAAAAATTGCCATCTTGGTCATAAGGCCTCCGAAGGGAAGGGGAGCGACGGGAATGTCGGGATGGCGCCCATTGTCCGCTTCGGCGTCATTTCGATACAGGCGCAGATAGCAAAGAAAAAACCGTATCAGATGGTCCGACAACTGCGAGGTTGCGGGGCCGAAAGGCCGGCGGTTTTCTAAAGATCAGGCATTACCCTTCGCGGCAATGCACTGGGACAGCTCCCGCATTTGCCCCTAAGATAGCGCCCACTGCATCAACAATAAGAGTGGGCCAACCCTCGATGGAAAGACGCCAGTTCAGCGGTGGCATGCAAGGCAAGAACCTGCGCTACCTGAATGAAAACGCCCAGCCGCCGTCGCAGGTCACGCGCGTCGGGTTTTTGCTGCTCGAACACTTCTCCCTGCCCGCATTCACCCAGACCCTCGATACGCTCATCACCGCCAACCTGCTTCGCCCCGAGCTGTTTGCCACCCGTACGTTTGGTTGCGGCGATGGCGAAGTCATCAGCGACCTGGGCCTGGTGATCCGCCCCGATGCACGCCTGGCGCTGTCGGTGCTGCCGGACCTGGACTTATTGGTCGTCTGCGGCGGCTTTCGCACCGAACTCAAAGCGGGCGACGATTTTATCCATCTATTGCGCAGCGCCGCCGAACAGGGTGTCAGCCTCGCCGGTTTGTGGAACGGCTCCTGGTTCCTGGGCCGCGCCGGGCTGCTGCAGGGCTACCGTTGCGCCATCCACCCGGAGCATCGCCCGGCGCTGGCGGAAGTATCCAAGGCCGCCCAGGTCACCAGCGAACCCTACGTGATCGACCGCGACCGACTGACCGCGTCCAGCCCCTCGGGCGCTTTCCACATGGCCCTGGATTGGATCAAAGGTTTGCACGGCAAGGCGTTGGTCGAAGGCATCGAAGACATCCTCGCCTTCGAAGAATCGCGCTACCGACGCATCAAACCGACGGAAAATGTCTGCGTCAGCGCGCCGCTGCGTGAAGTGGTCAAACTGATGGACGCCAACCTCGAAGAACCCCTGGAGCTGGACCAACTGGCCGTTTACGCCGGCCGCTCGCGCCGCCAGCTTGAGCGACTGTTCAAAGAGCAACTGGGCACCACACCGCAACGCTATTACATGGAACTGCGTGTAACCGAGGCGCGGCGCTTGTTGCAGCACACAGAGCTATCGCAAGTGGACGTGCTGGTGGCGTGCGGGTTTGTCTCACCGAGTCATTTCAGCAAGTGCTATAGCGCGTATTTCGGGTACAGGCCGTCTAAGGAAAAGAGACTGGTGAAGTAGTGCGGATGAAACTCAACGAAGAAATCTTCGTTGCGAGGTAGGCCTGTGTAGGGGTAACTGGCGAACTTGCCAATACCAGTAAATTCAACGTTTGCCCCATAAAGTCCAAGGTGCCGCACAGTGTTGAAACGGTTTCGTCCTGTGTATTTGTTACGGTCAAGCTAACGGATTGAAACGCGAGCTTGCTGGTGACTGCATTGATGTCGGTAAAACCGGTGAGTTCGACAGCGGTGCCAGTGTCGCTTGTCGTTAAATAGCCTCGAACAACCCCGAATCGATGTCGGCTGTCAGCCTCAACAATCAATGACAGGGTCGTTTTATCGAGTGCGACCCAGTGGCCGGCTAACGCGTTTTCGACCGGTATCGATTCGATCGGGTCAAAGGATGTGGTCAGGGGTTGCTTTGCCACTCGATGATAAACCAGCTTGTCGAGGTAGTTCCCGCGGTTCGCGAAGTCAGGAAAGTCACTGGATGCGACCAACAGGTGCGACAGTGTCAGCACATCACCTCTATCGTCAGTACTCAACTGCCCGCTCAATCCCGAGACCCAGTTCCAACTTGGATCGCTCGTTTCCTCGCCAAGGTCGTGCCACTCAATGGCCAATGCCAACGGCTGATTTTTAATGCGCGAGGCACCTGCCCCCGATGCAAATCCGCGGATTGCGTAGTGGCCGGTTGAGCCTGTTGAAGATTGATAAGTGCCGCAGACTTGCCGGTCCAAGACGTTCAGGGTCATCAATGAGCCATAGTCGTTCTGCCAGGTGCCCGCGACCGAGACAGCTTGACTGGCAACACCGGGCAGGGTGGTCCTCCCGTTGAGCACCGTTCGTTCGCCGGGGGCGAAGCGCCGCGAAGAAGATTGCGTAATGATCTGCGGGCCATCAGGGCGATTGAATAGCCAGACGCCCACCGGTGACAGGGAGTAAACCGTGTTCGAGCATTTCACCACTTGGTATTCATACACCGTGTAGCAATGCTCCATTACCACTGACCCCACCAGCACCAGGTCGGTGAGACCCAGTGCATTGAACTGTGGCAGCACCTGACCTTTTTGCGGACCTTCTTCGATCAGGCAGTTGTAGAGATTGGCTCCCAATGTGATTTCGCCGTCGGCGAATTTCAGCACAACGTCAGGTTCGCCTCCCTGGGCAATACGGGCCAGTGTCTGGCGCATCAATGTATCGTCACCCTTGAACCGCGAAGAACCGGAATCGATAGCGAACTTGATATTGGAGGCCAGTTGTTCTGTGCCGACTGAATAAGACTTGAGTTCGGTCGACCAGATGTATTCAATCCCGGGCAAGGCGGTGTAGACGGACCAGGGTAAAAACAGACGTGGGCCCTGGGTTTTTAGAGGGTCGACGGCGCCCATTTCGCAGGTGCCATTGCGCTCATGGCTGTTCCAGTCAAACGCCACAAAGGGGTAGGCCGGGGACAGTTGCCCCTCACGCATCAATGCCTGGAGCACAAACGAGTTGCGACTCTCAACATGCGCACTGCTGCAAGGCAGGCCCAGTGCGCCGTCCCAGTCGAGCTGTTTGAATTGCTCACCCTCATAACGTGCGGCTAAAAACAGCTGGGTGTCCAACCGAGCGCCTGCAGGCGTAGTCAATACATCTGAAGCCGTCTCGACCTGCATCGTGCCCCATGGGCCAAAGCTGTAAGGCCGACGCAGGCAATCGGTAAAACTGAAGGTGCTGGACGCTTCAACGTCAAAACGGCCATCAGCGAAATGCACACATTGATCGTCCGGGCAGAGCGTTGATGTGACCCAATTGATATTGGTGCCTGAGTCGATGGCGAACTTCAGCATTTGCCCTGGCGTGCCGAGATTGAGCGTGCAGTACCAGGGCGAGGCGCCGTTGTTCTGAAAAGGCCCGCGCTGCATGGGGAAAACCAAGCGGCCGGGCGGTGGGGTGTTGTCCATGGGAACTCCGTTTCCAAGGGGCATGTGGGGCTCCCGACTGATGTCGGGAACCGGATAAGGAGCCTATTCAATCTGATAGGGCAGCCCGCGAATGCCAGCAACTCGACCTTGGATCAGTCGGATTTGACGGTGAAGCAAGAGGGCTTCAACGCAGTGCTTCGCCTTCCGTTTCGGGAATAAACGCGGCGAGCACCATCGTGACCAGCAGGAATGCGTTGATGATGGTGGTGGTCAGGTTGAACGAGGAGCCATAGGCGATCAGCGCACCGATCAGCGATGGCGCCAGCACGTTCGCCACGCGCTGGGCGGAGATGGCCCAACCGTACCCTGCTGTGCGCAGGGCGGTCGGATACAGTTCGCCAATCCAGGTACCCCATACACCCCAGGCGCCGAGGCTGAAAAAGGCCAGGGCGAAGTTGCTCAGGTAGAGCATCTCCAGGCTCTGGGCGTTGGCGAAGCCGTAGCCGGCAAGGACCGCTGCGCCAATAAAACTCATGATGACTTTTTTACGGCCCAGTCGTGCAGTCAAATAAGACGCTGCCATGTAGCCCGGAATCATGCACAGCGCCGACAACGCAATAAAACCGTAACTTTGCGGCAGGCTCAGGCCGCGTTGCTGGAGCAACGTCGGCAGCCACGTTTGCAGGCCCCAATAACCCCACGAAAACGTAAAATTAACGGCTATTTGCAGCAGACTGACTTTGAGCAGGCCGGCACCGAACATATCGCGCTGGCGACCTGACGTCGTACGATCAACCTGCAGCTCGCACCCCTCAGGTATGAGCACCGTGCCTTGGCTCAATGTATAAATTGTTGCCTTGGCATCTTCCTGACGCCCCACTGACGCCAGCCAGTAAGGCGACTCCGGTACCCAGCGCGCCACGGCAATCGCCCATAACCCGCCGAGCGAACTCAAGACGATAACGGCGCGCCAACCGTACGGCAGGAGCCACACGGTGGCACCCAAAGCCAACAACATTCCGATCGGCCAACCCGAGGCGAGATACACCGTCAACGCGCCGCGATGGCGCACCGGCAACAGCTCCTGAAAATGCGTAAACGTCACCACGATCATGCCCACGGCCGCTACTCCGGACAGCAATCGCAGGGCATACAAGGTGGAATAATCCGGTGCAAACGCGCTGGCCAACGAGATCACCCCATAGCTGCCAAGGCTCCAGATAATCGCGCGCTTGCGGCCGATGTGCTCGGCCAGCTTGCCCCAGGCCAACGCACCCAGCAGCATGCCGATGAACATCGCGCCGATCAGATGGCCTACGGCGAGTGCATCCAGGGAAAAGTCCGCAGCAATCAGCGGCGCGGTGTAGACGATGATCATCATCTCCCACGCCTCAATCGCAAACACCAAGAACAACACCAGACAGCACTGCAGGTGGTTACGCGTTAGCGGAACGTCTCTGAACACATCACCCACGTTGCGATTGAGCGCCGCCGTGTTTTGTAGCGTCGAGGGAATATCACTCATGGTGGCTATCCTTTTTATGGTCAGGCTTTGATGCGATTACCTATGGGCGCGGGGCCCTGGAACAAGCCGAATCGTTCGATTTCGGCCTCGGGTGGCGGCTCACAACTGCCCACTCGGCTTGGGCGCCAGCCAAACCTGCGTTTCATGCCGGCCATGGCTTCGGCCACTTTGAATGCCGCCACCACCGGGTCTATCACCGGTACGCCGACTTCTCGCTGCACCTCCTCGAAAAAGCCGAATTCGATGGTGCAGCCCAGGATGATGGCCTCGGCGCCGTCATCTTCGACGGCGCGCCTGGCTTGTTCGATGATCTTGCGGCGAGTCACCGCGTGGTCTAGCTGGAACTCATCCACGCCCATGCCCAGCGGTCGCATTGACGCCAACCTGTCGCCGGCACCGTAGCTTTGGACGAGGCTGCGCATCTGCTCGATCCATTTGGTACGGCCGACAATGATCGAGTACCGATTCGCCAGGTGCGCGGCCACTTGCAGGCTGGCCTGGCAGGGGCCCACTACCAGGGTTTTACCGGAGAGTTCGCGGGCATCCGCCAACGCCGGGTCGTAAAAGCAGCCCAGCACCAATGCATCCACGCCCGACTGTGCACAATCGCGGGCGATGCGTACGGTGCGTTCATAGGTGAGGGCCTCATAGGCGCGGTATTCCAGGTGACTGGGGCTTGAGGTCATGTCAAACGACACGACCTCAACCTCGGTGGAAGGTTGTTTGATGCTGTGCAGCAGCTCGGCGATAGGGGCGTCGAAGGTCGGGCACCCGATCGGGTTGAGCCAGCGCACGATGACCGGCATGTCATGTGGCGCAAGCGTGCTGGTAGTGCTGTCCATACGGTATTCCTCATAGATGAGTGGAGTGGCGCTAGAAAAATTTCACCAGTGCCATGGTCAAGCTATTGGAACGGGGCAGGTTGTCGCTGTGGTAGTAATCGAAGTTGAAATTGGTCGACAGGTAGAACCCCTGTTTGCTGAAACCTGTGTAGGTCATCGCCGGGCCGATTTTGCCTTGGCGCGATTCCTTGAAATCCGAGGCCGTACGATTGTTGATGTGATAGGCGTGATGCACGCCGAGCCATAAGTCATCGGTCACCAGGTACCCGGCCGCAATGTTTGCAAACCACAAGCTGACACCGCCTTGAAGCCGAGTGGGGTCGCCGTCGCCAAGGTCGGTAGCGTGACGATTGCGCGCGGCGTAATGGATGCCGACCGGCGTGAATGTGGCGGCGAAACGCCCTACACGTAGATAGTTGGCGACGCTGAAACTGGCACCATAGCGGTTGCCAAAAGCGCCATACCCCGTGCCTTCATCGTTGCCGTTGGGAAACTCCAGCGAAAGGGTTGGGTTGACCCAGAACGTGGTGAAGTCGTCGGAACCGTATTCGCTGGTGGGTTCTACCGCGTTGTAGTAATAGGCCAGGCCCAGGTTGGGGGAGGCGACCCCCCACGAACCATTGCTGCGCGTGCCATTGGTGCCGGTGTAACCCGCATCGGCACCGACCCAGAACTGCAACTGATCGCGCTGCGTTCCGGTAAAGCCGGTTTCGGAGAAGTACGCCAGGACCGTATTACTGCCCGCACGCACGTCGCCATCTTGGGTGCGACTGAACACGGGGAAAGACTCCAGTGCCCACTTCCCGGGTACTCCCGGCTGGGCGAATCCAATGAACTGATCGCCCTGTGCCGAGGGTGTGAATCCCAAAATCAAGGCAAGCGCGGGCGCTACCCATAAACGCGATGAGTGTTGCAGTTTCATGGTGGTGCTCTCTTTTTTGTTGTTGTTCTGGTAAGCCGAGCGTCAGGGGGCGCGATGCCCCCCCGGGGCTAAAGTGTCAGGCCGTAGACCGAGCGGGCGGTTGCGGCGTCGATATAGCCATTTTTAAGATCCTCGCGAACGGCGTGCGGGTCGCGCCGGCTGGCCGGGCCATACCCGCCACCCGCGCCGGTGCGCACTCTGACCAGGTCTCCGGCATTCAAGGCAATGCCGCTGGCCATGCAGTAGCGCTCGTGTTGACCGTCTTTGCGGATGACCTCGACATAATTGGGCGTGCCTTCGCCACCTTGGTCCAGGCCCCAGGGCGGGATGACCGAACGGGTGTAGCCGCAGGTCATGAAGCTGCCATCGGCGCGAATCCGGTAGTCGATGCACACGCCGCGGCCACCGCGGAACTGGCCATGGCCGCCGGGTTCGTCATTCAGCTCCATGCGCTCTACATACAGCCCATAACGAGCCTCACATACCTCGACGGGGCAGTTGTAGGTCTCACCATGCAACCCGGAGTAAACAGCATTGTTTCCGTCGCGCCCGGGTTCGGCGCCCCAGCCGCCGATTTCCGGCTCTACCAGGGTGAACAAGCGGCCGGTGTCCGGGTGTACGCCGCCAATAATTGTGGCGCACACCGAAGCGAAATTGCCGGCGGGCAAACGGTCGGGAAACTGCTGGGCCAGGCAGCACAGGATCAGGTCGTGCACCCGAATCAGATTCTCGAAGTAAAAGCCCTCGGCGGCGGGCGGCAGGGCGTCGAATAACGAGCCTGGGCGAGTCAGCACCCGCAGGGGGCGAAAAGTACCGCCATTGGTGATGCCTTGCGGCGTAGTCAAGGCCTTGAACGCCATTTGCGCCGCGACCACCGCACCGTCGCGACTGAGATTGGTCGGCCCCAGGCACTGGTCCGGGTTGTCCCGCAGGTCGATCACCAATTCGTTGCTGC
Source organism: Pseudomonas sp. O39 (assembly GCF_045447295.1). Lineage (NCBI taxonomy): Bacteria > Pseudomonadati > Pseudomonadota > Gammaproteobacteria > Pseudomonadales > Pseudomonadaceae > Pseudomonas > Pseudomonas sp. O39. The sequence continues at coordinate 55,952 of NZ_JBJGXV010000009.1, read as the reverse complement.
GGATATCAATCCGCACTTTGAACAGGCTGCCGTCGTCTTGCAGCTCTTCAAGGTTCAACTGCCCGGCAGGCAATGCGGCCAGGGCTTTGAGCGACATTTTTTCGCCCAGGTCCATGAAGTCTTTCATCGCCAGCAAAAACAGCGCCGTACCGTATTTTTCCGTGAGTTCGCGCAACCGCGCTGCGCCTCCGCGTACGGCGGCGACCCCGGCCCAAAGGTCACCTTCCATGAAGTCCGGCATACGGGTGTTTGCACGCAATATCTGCAACACCGAACGGATCGGTTGGCCCTTGCTGATGAGCTTTACCGATGCCACGCGCAGGCCCTCCTGAAAGATATCCGTGGCATCCGTAGATAACGACCCAGGCACTCGACCGCCCACATCGTTCCAGTGCGCAATATTCGCGGTCCAGGCAACCAGTTGGCCGTCGGCGAACACCGGCATGGCCAATACGACGTCGTTCAGGTGAGTCACCGCACCATCGTGAGGGTCGTTGCTGATAAAAATATCGCCCTCTTCAATGTCCTGCGGCAACGGATGATGCTGGCGAATTTTTTTCACGGCTTTGTCCAGTACACCGACAAAGGCTGGGATGCCTGCGCCGGAACTGGCGATCTCGCCGTGGGCGTCGGTGATGCCTGTGCCCATGTCCAGCACTTCGTAGATCACCGGGCTCATGGCGGCTTTGCGCATGGCGGTGAACATCTCGTCGGCAATCGCCTGAAGCGAGTTCTGGATGATGTCGCGCGTAAAGATATCGAGGGTGCTCATGGTGAATACTCCGTCAGCCATTGATCATGATGTGCAGGTTGCCAAGACGATCCACCTGCACGCGGTTGCCGGGGTGTACAACCACGGTAGTGCCTGCGTCCTCAACAATGGCCGGACCGAAAAATGTCATCAGGGGTTCAAGCAGGGCGTAGTCATAGAGGCTTGCCTCATGAATGCCTTCCTGGGCGTAGTCGACGCGTCGCCGACCCTTGCAGGCATCACCGATCAGTCGTCCGGTGATGGGCAGGGCCTGAGGTGCCAACTTGCCGATTTGAGCGATGGCCACCAGGTGAAAGCCGATGATTTCCACGGGTGCTTGCAGGGAATAGGTGTAGTGCTGCTCATAGAGCGTGTGAAAGCGTTGTTCGATCACGGCCCAGTCCGTGTCGATGCGTTCGTTCGGGTCGAGCAGCACTTCTACCGAATGCTCTTGGTTTTGGTAGCGCAACTTGCAATGCATCTGGATTTCGACGTGCTGAGGGGGGATGGCTTGCGCGACGAACTGTTCGCGGGCGGCCCCCGACAACTCTTCGAGAAACAGTTGAGCCTGCTTGAGTTCGCCGTCGTGGGCAGTCTGCACAAAACGGTTGATAAAGAGGTCGCGTCGCAAGTCCGAGAGGGTCATGCCCCAAGCCGAGAAGACCGAAGCATTGCGGGGCACGATGACTTTTTGCACACCCAACTCTTGCGCAAGTGCAACGGCATGCATGGCGCCACCGCCGCCGAACGCCATCAACGTGAGCTCGCGCGGGTCATGCCCACGGCTCAAAGACACCAGCTTCAACGCGTTAACCATGTTGTCGTTGGCCAAGCGCACGACGCCGCGTGCGATCTCGTCAGGCGGCAAATGCAGGCGCTGGCCAAGGGCGTCCAGTCCACGCACAACGGCAGGCAGGTCGGCCACCACGTTGCCGCCGCAAAAGTAATCCGGGTTGATGCGCCCGAGCATCAGGTTGGCGTCGGTGGTGGTGATCTGCGTGCCGCCGTTGCCATAGGCGGCAGGCCCCGGCACGGCGCCGGCGGAATGGGGGCCAACATGCAGTTTGTCGAAGTCGTCAACCCAGGCGACCGAACCGCCGCCGTTGCCGATTTCCACCAGATCCACCACGGGAACCATGATCGGGTAACCTGCATTGATCCGGTTACGTTCGATCCAGTAGTCCGTCTTGATCGACACTTGGCCGTTGCGAATCAGTGCGCATTTGGCTGTGGTGCCGCCAATGTCGAGGCCCAGCACGTTCGGCTCGTCAATCAGCCGTCCCAATTCGGCAGCTGCCCAAAAACCACTGGCCGGCCCCGATTCGACCATGGTGATCGGTGTTTCCCGTGCGTGCTCGACACTGTCGATGCCACAGTTCGACTGCATGATGTACAACGGAGCCTTGTAGCCACTGTCCCGTAAACCGCTGGCTAACTCATCGAGATAACGTGCGGCGATGGGCTGGACATAGGCGGATAGCACGGTCGTGCTGGAGCGCTCGTACTCACGCCATTCTCGGGTGATCTGATGGGACGCCACCGCAGATACTTCTGGCCAGAGCCTGCGCACTTCATTCAGTACGGCCTGTTCATGGGCCGGGTTGGCATAGGCGTGCAGCAGGCAAATCGCAATGGCCTGTACGTTGTCGGCGCGAAACGCTTCAATGATTGCGGCGACTTGCGCCAGTTCAAGCGGTTGCCTCTCCTGACCATTGGTATGCAAGCGCCCGGTTATTTCGCGGCGCAAATAGCGCGGTACGAAGGGGGTTGGCTTTACCCATTTCAGGTTGAAGTAATCCGGGCGATTGGCACGGGCGATCTCGAGCACATCACGAAAGCCCTGGGTCGTTATTAACCCTGTCTTGACGCCCCGGCGTTCGGTCAGGGCATTAATTACGACGGTGGTGCCGTGCGCCAGGAAGTCTACGGTACTCAGGTCCACGTCCGCCTTACGGATGACATTGAGCACTCCCAGGGCAAAGTTCGGTGGGGTTGTGTCGACTTTGGCCGTACGAATCGTCTGTTCGCCGGTGGCCGGATCGTTTTCGAAATACACGAGGTCGGTAAAAGTACCGCCGACGTCGGTGGCCACGCGCACTGTTTTGCCGTCCATACCCACAGGGCATCTCCTGCTGTACTTACGTTGTGAGGGGAGCCAGGCGAGAGCCTCTCGCTGGTGTTGAGGGATGCTATGGCGCGCTGCTCGACGCAGGCTATGGGCAGGGCGGGTAGGTGACGACGTTTGGGCCGCATCGACTACCCGCATGGGTAGGTTGGTGGATCAATGCGGCGCGTCAAGCAGCCCAAGACGCAAAGCTGCAGCCATGGCGGCTGTGCGACTGTCGACACAGAGCTTGGTAAACACATGCTTGAGATGAAATTTCACGGTGTTTTCAGAAATATCCATCGCCAGGGCTATGGCTTTGTTCGATTGGCCTTGGGCGAGTAAGGTGAGAATTTGCGTCTCCTTGGCGCTGAAGGACAGGCGCGAGCGCACCGGGTGGGCGCGCCATCCGCGCAGGCGTGTGATGATCGCGTGCTGGCTGTGGGCGGTATGGGCGCAGGCTTCCAGCGCAGTCAGTATGCAAGGCCCGGCTTCCAGTAGCAGGCCGGGCAGTGCCGGGGCTGGTATCGAGGCCAGTATCGCGTTTTGCTCGGGTGGGTGGCCTTTGCCTTGGGCGGCCAGCGCCAGGAGTTGCAGGCGCCAAGCGGGCAACTGCAAGCCGCGTTCTTGCAAGAGTTTCGCGCCGCGCTGCAGGTGATTGAGTGCGTCAGCCGATGCTCCGGTCGCGAACTGTAACCTGGCCAGTGCCAACGTTGCGGCCTCATGGTTGCGCCAGTCATCAGGGGCCTTTGCAGCGCATTCCAGGTTATTGGCCAGCGCCTCCTGACGCGCTTGCGTCAAGGCGCCCCCTTGCACCAGTAGGTCGACTCGCCAAGCGATGACCAACCGTGCCAACCGGTGCCAGTTGCGCGCAGTGGCGAGTTCGGCCACCTGCGCAAGTTCGAGTAACGCTGGTTGTAGTCCAAGATTGCGCAGCGAAGTGCGCCATGCAACCTCAGCGGTAACGGCTGTGATATCCAGCCAAGCGTCGGTGTATTTGAGTGAGGCCCAACCGTCGCGTACCCAGGGTGTTGCTTCGGCCCAGGCACCTTGCCAATACAGGTGCTGCGCCTTGAGGCAGCCCGCCAACGCTCTGACGGAGCTCTCGCTGCCGAATTGGCTGTCGGCGATAGTCACCGCAATGTCGACTATCTGTGCGGAAGCGGCGATATCGCCTGTTAAGGCCAGGACTTGTGCCTCATGGATGCGACAGTAACTCTCACCTCGTGAGCTGCCGACCACACGCATCTTGACGTGCGCCGAGCGAATCACTTGCAGGGACAGGGACAGTTGAGCCTGTTTCAGTGCCTGCAAGGCACGAGCGCATTCCAGCGTTCCGGCGGTGAGCATATTGTCGCCTGGCGCACTTTCGCCATTCGGCAGATCGAATTGATCGATATAGCCATCGGCAAGCGTGCGTACCACATGAAAATCTCGCGCAAGCCGTCGATCTGCCTGGACCCGGTCGCGGATTAAATCGAGCAATTGGTTGGCGAGGGCATGTTCGCCGAGCTTGGCGTGCAAGTACGCCTGAAGCAGCAACAGGTCCGGTTCGGTACTGAGCGCTTTTTCATCGAATTGCTGGCGCAGGCTTTCTGCGTAACGGATACCGTTATGCAGCACCACCTCCCATCCGCCGGCCTGTACGAGCAGGTCGACCGCGAGTCGGGTGTCACGGGCGCGCAATGCATAGCGTATGGCCTGTACCCAGTCCTTTTCCTCCGCCAGCCATTGGGCTGCGGCGTTATAGATGTTACGTGCTGCGCCAGCATCGATACTCTGATTGAGGAAGTCCTGGAGTAATCGGTGGTGACGAAACCACTGGCGACCGGCATCCAAGGGGACGAGCAGAGCGTCCAGATGTGCCAACTGCGCCAGCAACTGCGCACTGTCGCTACGGCCACGTACCGCGTCGGCCAGCTCGGCGTTGAAGCGTTCGAGCAACGCCATATCACGCAGAAAAGTCTGGCACTCATATGACAGGCGCTGTACCACCTGCCCCGTCAAATACTCGGCCATATCGGTGACACGCCCCGAAAAGGCATTCAGGCCATACAACGATGCATCGCCACTGCTGCGCCACAACCTGGCCAGTTGCACAGCCATAGCCCAACCCTCGGTTCTCTCGTGCAAGTCATGCAGTTCGGCAGCCGGTATATCGGTGCCCAGGATGGCAGCGGTTTCGGAGGGCGTGAGCGTCAACGCCTGGGCAGATACTTCGTGTACCCAGCCATTGGCTTTCCACTTCGCCAGCGGCCAGCCAGGCCGCCGGCGTGCGGATACAACCCATTCGAGCCACGGCGAAGCCTGTTCCAGCAAGACCTGAACGATGGCGTCGAGTTGAGGGTTTGCTGCAGTGTGATAGTCGTCCAGGAACAGAGTGACCTTTCGGTCTGAACGCGCCAGTGCGTGGAGCAGCGCAGTAATCGTGCGTTGCGGTTGGACTTCCAGCGCTTGTGCATGTGCCAGCCGTGTAAGGTGCCCCAAATCGAGGCCTGCGTGGTCCAGCGCCAGGATTAGATAGGCGAGGAAACGATTAGGGTCGCGGTCCGCCTCATCCAATGACAGCCAAGCGACGGTCGAAGGTGTCGTGGCCGACAGCAGGTCTTGTCGCCACTGCATCAATAGCGTCGTCTTGCCAAAACCTGCGGGAGCGATCACCAAGACCAGAGGGCCGATTATTCGCTCGCGAAAACAGGCGATCAAGACCTGGCGAGGTAAGGACGTCAGCAATGTAAAAGGCGGCGTCAGCTTGCCAACCCAGCACCAGTGGGATGAAGCGGGTGAAGACTTATTTTTCAAGACAGCGGTCTCGTACGCAAAGGTTGCGTAGGTTTTATCAGCTACTTTTTTGGTTGGGACTGTCTGAATCGTCACCTGATGTTTAATTAGAGGCCTGGGTGGGGGTACATGCCACCTCAGCCGAGCGCGTTTGGCACAGCGCTTTCGCGCGGAGCCTTTGTTCTGGCGGTATGTCTGCAACAGGCATGCATCTTTGGATAACGTTCCTACACGCCGCGCAGGACTTATCTGATTTTGGGGTGTCCAGTGCTCAACACCCTGAGGAAACGCTTGGTCGAGTGGTATAACCTTCCGCCTGGATCTGCTCAAAAGGACGACGGATGTCACTCACACTGATTGATCGCTACCGCGGTAGTTTGCTCGGTTTGGCCTGCGGTGACGCCGTCGGTACTACGGTTGAGTTCATGCCGCGCGGCACCTTCGCGCCCGTCACCGATATGGTGGGCGGCGGGCCGTTTAACCTCAAGCCCGGACAGTGGACGGACGACACCTCTATGGCGCTTTGCCTCGCCGAAAGCTTGCTGCGCAAGGGCGGCTTTGATGCGAAGGATCAGATGGGCCGGTACCTGAATTGGTGGAAGTGGGGGTATTTGAGTGCGACAGGAGACTGTTTTGATATCGGCATGACGGTGCGCGAGGCGTTGGCGGCTTATCAGTCACACGGCGACCCCTTTGCGGGTTCTACCCACCCGCATTCCGCCGGCAACGGTTCAATGATGCGCCTGGCTCCCGTGGTGTTGTTCTTCTTCCCCGACCCACAAAGCGTACGCACCTTTACGGTCGAAAGTTCACGTACGACTCATGCGGCGCAAGAGGCAATCGAGTGCTGCCTGGTACTGGCGCACGCGCTGTGCAATGCCTTGAGCGGTCGCGCAAAAGATGACGTATTGAGTGTCCCGGACAGCGGGTTGAGCGCGCCTAAAGTCATGGCCATCGCAGACGGCAAGTACCGCAACAAATCGCGTCACGAAATCGTGGGCTCCGGCTATTCGGTCGCCTCTCTGGAAGCCGCGTTCTGGTGTTTTCAGCACACCGAGAGCTTTGCTGATGCCGTGCTCGCCGCCGCGAATCTGGGGGATGATGCGGATACCACGGCGGCCATCGTCGGCCAGTTGGCGGGTGCTTACTATGGCGTTCAAGGTATCCCGGCAGGCTGGCTGGAAACGCTGTGGATGCGCGATGAAATTCAAGCGACGGCCGATGCTTTATTGGCCGCATCCCCAGCCGGTCACTAAAAAACTTCACGCAGCAGGTTTGCCTGGAAGCGATTCAACCGAAAGCACTCAAGCGCTGGCAGGCCCGATAGCGACGGCGTTGAGGCTGCCAGCTGCACCACGATTTCCGCGGTCACTGCGGCCTGCGTCAAGCCCAAATGCTGGTGCCCGAACGCAAGCAACACCTTGCCATTGCACACCCGATCAATGATCGGCAGCGAGTCAGGCAGCGACGGTCGAAACCCCATCCACGGTGTGGCGCCTTGCACGTTGAGGTCGTGGCGAAACAAGCCCTTGCTCAGCCGGTGCAACTGCCACGCGCGTTGCATATTTGCCGGGCGATCGAGCCCGGCGAATTCGACGGTGCCTGCCAGGCGTAAGCCTGTGGCCATGGGCGTCATGATGAACTTGCGTTCGAACGAGGTGACGGCAAAGGGCAGGCGGTGTTGTTCAAACGGCAGCATCAGGTGATAGCCGCGCTCGGTGTCCAGCGGGACTTTTTTGCCGGTCAGTGCCGCGGTGAGTTTGGCCGAGTGTGCGCCGCAGGCGATCAGTACCTGGCGCGCAGTGAGCGTGCCTTGTTCGGTCAGCAGCGACACACCCTCTGACGCCAGCCGCCCATCCAGGACGTGCTGCTTGATAAATTGCACACCGTTGGCCCGGGCGGCGTTCACCAGTTCGCACACCACCGTGTACGGGTCAACAAAGTGCCCGGTACCGGGGAAGAACAATCCGCCTTGTATCTCATCGCTCAACTGTGGCGCCGCGTTGCGCACCGCTGTACCCGACCAGTCATCCACCGGGACATTTTGTTGCTGCATGCGCTGGCGCAGCGCATCGATCGCGGCACGTGACGCTGCGCGCTCAAACACCAATAACGAGCCGTCTTCGCGCAACAGGTGTGCCCGGTCGATGCTGTGCAGCAAGCGTTGCCACGCGCCCAGGCTGGCCTCATTCAGTGCGCGAATGCCTGCGACCGTGCGCCGATAGTTCGCCGGACGCAGGTTCAGCAGCAGGCGCACAAACCAGGGCAGGGCGCGGGGCAGGTATTTCCAGTCCAGGCGCAATGGGCCCATAGGGTCCATCAGCATGGCGGGCAGGCGTTTGAGGATTGACACGTCGGCAATCGGAAAAACCTGCTCGGTCGCCAGGTGCCCGGCGTTGCCGTAGGAGGCGCCCATGCCGGGGTCCTGTGGGTCGATGACCACCACCCGCCGACCTTGACGCGCCAATTGCAGGGCGCAAGCGACGCCAATGATGCCGGCGCCGATGACCGCGATATCTGCTGAGTTGGAGTCAGGCATTGCCTAAGCCTCTCTCTGGCCATTGAGCAACCGCCGCAACAGCAGCGGGTTGCCGTGTTGCAGGGCGCTCGGCAGCAAACTGTCCGGGACATCCTGGTAGCACACCGGGCGCAGGAATCGCAGGATCGCCGCCGTGCCAACCGAAGTGCTGCGTGAATCGGACGTCGCGGGGAAGGGTCCGCCATGAACCATGGCGTCGCAGACTTCCACGCCCGTCGGCCAGCCGTTGACCAGCAGGCGACCGGCCTTGCGCTCCAGAACAGGGAGCAAAGCTTTGGCCCGTGCCAGGTCATCTTCATCCAGATGCAACGTGGCGGTCAGTTGGCCTTCCAGGTGCTCGGAAACCTGGTGTACTTCCTCATCGTTGGCGCACACCACCACCAGGGAGGTCGCGCCGAACACTTCCGCTTGCAGCTGTTCCTGGGTTAAAAACGCGTCGGCCCGGGTGATGAACACCTGTGCCTGGCCTTGGTTGGGACCTTCGGCCGCCAAGCCTTTTGCGGCGATCTGTGCGTGTTCTGCCAGTGCGCTCACGCCGGCGGAGTAGGCACTGAAAATGCCGGGCGTCAGCATGGTCTGCGCCGCACAGCCTGGGAGCCGTTCGCTCACGGTGGTCACGAAGCGCTCCAGTGCCGCGCCGGCGATTGCTATCACCAGACCAGGATTCGTACAGAACTGCCCGGCGCTTTGGGTCAACGACGCCACAAAACCCTCAGCCAGGCTTTGCGCGCGCGCCTCCAGGGCGGCAGGAAACAGGTACACCGGGTTGATCGAGCTCATTTCCGCATACACCGGAATCGGCTCCGGCCGGGCCTGTGCGGCCCGGGTCAGCGCGATACCGCCGCTGCGCGAACCGGTAAAGCCGACGGCCTTGATACGCGGGTCGGTGACCAACGCAATGCCCACTTCGCGGCCTGAACCGTACAGCAGCGAAAACACACCTTCCGGCAAACCACAGTCTTTGACCGCCTTGGCCACTGCGCGCCCGACCAGCTCACTGGTGCCGGGATGAGCCCCGTGGGCCTTGACGATCACCGGGCAACCGGCCGCGAATGCGGAGGCGGTATCACCGCCCGCTACCGAGAACGCCAGCGGGAAATTACTCGCGCCAAACACGGCCACGGGCCCCAGCGGTATATGCCGTTGACGAAGGTCCGCACGCGGCAGTGGCTGCCGTTCAGGCTGCGCCGTGTCCACGCGTACATCCAGCCATTCGCCGGCGCGCACCGTACGGGCAAAGGTTCGCAACTGCCCGCACGTACGGCCGCGTTCGCCTTGAATGCGTGGGCGTGGCAGGCCGGTTTCGGCCACGGCGCGTTCGATCAACGTATCGCCGAGGGCTTCAATATTGTCCGCAACGGCTTCAAGAAACGCGGCGCGATCCGCCAGTGAGGTTTCTCGGTAAGTGTCGAAAGCTGCCCACGCCAGCGCGCACGCCTGCTCAACGTGCTCGCCATGGCCGCCGGCGTAGGCAGGTTCCAATGGCGTGCCGGTCGCGGGGTTGATGGCCCGGATCGCTTCGCGATTGCCGGAAGTTGCGCGCTGACCGATCAGCATCTTGCCCGTCAAAGTCATGGGGTCGTCCTGGTAAAAAAGGGTTGGCCGCTATGGTCGCCACAGCGGCGCGAAGCGATCAGTCGATGTTCTGTTCAGCCGACCAGTTGCTGTACCACTGGCGGAACAGCGCGTACTGGTTCTTGGCGTAGTGCCGCTGGGCATCGCTGAGCGTGTCGGTTTGGTTGAAGTGCAGGGCGTAGCCCTGGTCACCGTTGAGCACCATCAAGTGCTTGTAATACAGCACCAGATCGCAGCCTTCATCGAAGGACGACAGCACGGCCAGCGCGGCTTCCAGTTCACGGGCCAGGCGTCGGGCCTTGGCGTCGCCTTTGGCAGCCTGCTTGCTCAGGGCAACCAGTTGCAGCACTTCCCGTGGCAAGGCGTTGCCGATGCCAGTGATAGCGCCGGTGGCGTTGCAGTTGACGAAACCGTGCACCACTTGGGTGTCGACGCCGACCATCAGGGTCACGTTATCGTCCTGGGAGGTGATGTTTTCCGCCGCGTAGCGCAGGTCGGCAGCGCCGCCGAATTCCTTGAAGCCGATCAGGTTCGGGTGTTCGCGGCGCAGTTCGAAGAACAGCTCGGCGCGGGTAGCGAAGCCGTAGTACGGGCTGTTGTAGATCACCGCCGGCAGGTTGGGCGCGGCCTTGAGGATGGCCGAGAAGTGCGCTTTTTGCGCCGTTGCAGACGCACCACGGGACAGCACACGCGGGATCACCATCAAGCCATGGGCACCGACGTTGGCCGCATGGGCTGCGTGTGCCACCGCCTCACGGCTGTTCACCGCGCCGGTGCCGACGATGGTCGGCACACCGGCGGCGACCAGGCGGGCCACACCTTCCTGGCGCTCGGCCTCGGTCAGTAGCGGCCAATCACCCATGGAACCGCAATACACCACGGCGCTCATGCCGATATCAACCAGCTCGCGGCCCTTGGCAACCAGAGCGTCGAAGTCCGGCTTGCGCTCGGTGGTGCACGGGGTCATCAGCGCGGGGATGCAACCGGTGAAGATGTTGTCGCTCATTGTTCTAACTCCTTGGACTATAGATCGGGGGCTCAGATGCCCCAGGCGAAAGGGTCTTGCTCGTCGATCAGCAGGGTGCTGTCGGCGGTCATGTACGCGCGGCCGGTGATGAAAGGACGAATGCGCTCGCCATCCCATTCATAACGGGCTTCGAATTGGCTGCCGGTGATGCTGGCTTGTACCCACGGCGCGCCGGGGGCGAGTTTTCCATCGGCGGCCAGGCACGCGAGTTTGGCGCTGGTGCCGGTGCCGCATGGCGAGCGGTCGTAGGCCTTGCCGGGGCACATTACAAAGTTGCGGCTGTCGGCATGGGCGTCGTCGGCGAACAGCTCGATATGGTCGATCAGCGCGCCCTCTGCCCCGTGAATGCCTTGAGTCTCCAGGGCCTTGAGCATCGCCCAGGTGTAGTCGGTGAGGGCGTCGACATTGTCCATTTGCAGCGTTTGGCCATGCTCCGACACCAGGAAAAACCAGTTGCCGCCCCAGGCGATATCGCCATAGATCGTCCCATGGCCAGGCACGTCTACCGGCACCTGCTGGCGATAGCGGTAGGCGGGCACATTGCGCAGGGTCACGGCGCCGTCTTCGTGTAAGGTGGCTGCAACGGGGCCGACCGGCGTGTCGATGGTGTGCACCCCAGGCTCGATGCGCCCCAGGTGGTGCAAGGAGGCGACCAGGCCGAGGGTGCCGTGGCCGCACATGCCGAGGTAGCCGGCGTTATTGAAAAAGATCACCCCGCACGTAGCCCCCGGCGTGACCGGCTCGCAGTACAGCGCGCCGACCAGTACGTCATTGCCGCGCGGTTCCAGCAGGCAGGCGCGCCGCCATTGATCGTGCTCGGTGCGCAGGTTGTCGAGCTTGGCGGCGATGGTGCTGCCCGTGAGCTCAGGAAAACCGGTCATGACCAAGCGCGTGGGTTCGCCGCCGGTGTGGGAGTCGATAACGTGCAGCCGTTTCATAAGACGCTCCATTCAGTGAGTGGCCGGGGACAAGGAGGCGTTGTGGTGAGGCTCGCTGACGCTTTCGCTTTCGTCGTCTTCATGTTCCAGGCGCACGAGGTGCGCAGGCACGCCGGTGGCGGCGCCCCAGTAATAAATACCCAAGGCGCAGGCCGCGACCACCAGCGTGTCAAACGGGTGGCTGATCACCCCTATACCGCCGAAACTGCCGAGCTTGGACAGCAGGAGGGTCACCGCGTAGAAGCCGATCAGCCAAGCCGACGAGCGCACTTGTTGCTTGAGGTTCAGGTGCGCAGTCGGCACCCAGCGCGCGCACAGCAGGTACACCCCAAACATGAGGATTTGCAGGCCAAGCAGCCATGACACAGTGCTCCAGCCCGACCAGTAGACGATCAGTGCCGCGATGATGAACGACAGCGGACCCAGCACCGCCATGCCCTTGACCCGGAACGGCCGCGCCATGCCCGGTGCATTGCGGCGCAACGCAGCCACGGTGACGGGGGCGACGGCGTAACTGAGGATCAGCGCTGCGGACACCACATTAATCAGTGCTTCCCAGGACGGGAACGGCAGGGTCCAGAACACCGATAGGCCAAAGGTCAGCCACAACGCCGGGCGCGGGATGCCGGATTTTTCATCGATACGCGTGAAGAGCTTGAAGAACGTACCGGTCTGCGCCCAGCCGTACACCACACGCGGGGTGGCGTTCATGTAGATATTGCCGCAGCCGCTGGGGGAGATCACCGCATCGGCCACCACCAGATAGGCCAGCCAACCCACGCCCAAGGCCAGGGCGATATCGCGATACGGCAGCGCGAGTTCCTTGCTGATGCCAGCCCAGCCGTCGGCGAGCATCTCGGTGGGCACGCCCCCAAGGAACGCGGTTTGCAGCAGCACATAAATGGCCGTCGACAGCAGCACCGACAGAATCAGCGCGATCGGAATGGTGCGTTGCGGGTTCTTCACTTCACTGGCCACCGAGATGATCGGCGTCAGGCCCAGGTAAGCAAAAATCACCCCACCGGCCGACACCGCCATTTCAATGCCCGACAAGCCGAACGGCGCAAAACCCTGTACCTGAAAGTTCGCCGGTTTGAAGAAGGTGAACAGCACGCCGATCACCAGCAGCGGCACGATGAACTTGAACACGCTCACCAGGTTATTGGCGATGGCGAAGGTCTTCACGCTGCGGTAGTTGAGGATAAAGAACAGGCACAGCAGGGCGAACTGCAGCAGCCAGCCCAGGGTGGTCGGGTCGCTGGAGCCGATCTTGGTCAGCTCGGGAAACCAGGCCGCGGCGTATTGGCGCGAGGCGACCACTTCAATCGCCACCAGGCTTGAGAACGCGATCAGCGTGATAAAACCCATCAGGTAGCCCAGCAGCGGGCCATGGGAGTACACCGGGTAACGCACTACGCCACCGGCACGGGGCAGGGCGGCGCCGAGTTCGCAATACACGATGCCCAGCAGCAGCACGGCGAAACCGCCGATCAACCAGGAAATAATCCCGGCAGGCCCGGCGATCGCGGACACGTGGCTGGCCGCGAACAACCAGCCCGAACCAAAGATGGCGCCCAGCCCGATAAAGGTGAGGTCCATCAGTGAAAGTTGTTTCTTGAACTTGCCTTGAGCAGACATGGCGGCGCCTTCTTGTGAGTTATTGGATAGGCATGCAGTGGCGCTATCGTGAACCCATGAATGTGGCGGCGATTGATGTTTTGCACGGTGATGGATGACGAATTCAGCACAATTTACCGTGCTCGACAGTGCCTCGCAGATGGCGCAATCTGCCTGGCGTCGACGAATAAATGAGCAATCAAAGCCATGGTGCAGAGCGCGTTTGCGGCCCTTTTCCAGGGGGATCGCCCCCACAGCATCGAACAGCTATTGGCCGGAGCGGTGCAGCTATTGCCCCTGCTGGACGTGATCCCCAATGCCGCGATTTTCATCAAGGACATCGACGCCCGCTACCTGCTCGCCAACCGTACCCTGGTGCAACGCTGTGGCCTCAAACAGCTGCAACCGTTGCTCGGCAAGACCAGCGCCGAGGTGTTCCCCGCACAGCTGGGGCCGGGTTACACCGAGCAGGACCGGCGCGTGCTGGAGCAGGGGTTCGTGCTTGAAGATCAGCTTGAACTGCATCTCTACGGCAGCCGTGAACCGGGCTGGTGCCTGACCCATAAATGGCCGCTGTATAACCATGTCGGGCAGATCATCGGCTTGGCCGGTATCTCGGTTGACCTCCAGTCCGCCAGTGAAACGCACCCGGCGTACCAGCGTCTGGCCGCTGTGGATGAGCACATCCGCCAGCATTTCAACCGGCGCGTCACCCTTGGCGAACTGACGCGAATCGCCGGGATTTCCGTGGCGCAGCTGGAACGCTATTGCAAACGCGTGTTCCACCTGACGCCACGGCAGATGATCCAAAAAGTGCGCCTGGAGCATGCGCATCGGTTACTGCACACCGACCTGCCCATCACCGAAGTGGCGTTGCAGTGCGGGTACACCGACCACAGTGCATTCACCCGCCAGTTCAAGGCGTTGACCGGGTTTACGCCACGGCAATATCGCCAGCTGGAGTAGTTGCGCGCATTGCGATGCAACGAATCGCCCCCGTCGCCCCTCCTATGCTTACGAGTAACCTTTTCACGAACACAGGTATTGGGCTTATGACGGCGGCTGACAACGATCATGTGAACTGGCTGGTGCAACAATCGATGCTCAACGCGGCGCGCCAACGAGCCAAGCTCTATTCGGGCCAGGGGCGGTTGTGGCAGCAGCCGTATGCGCATACCCGGCCCCGTGATGCCACCGCCTTGTCGTCGGTGTGGTTTACCGCGTACCCGGCGTCGATTGTGACCCGTGAGCATGGCACGGTGCTTGAGGCGCTCGGGGATGAAAGCCTGTGGCATGCGTTGTCGAAGATCGGCATCCAGGGCATTCACAATGGCCCGCTGAAAAAATCCGGCGGGCTTTCCGGCACACGGCATACCCCGACCATCGACGGTAATTTCGACCGCATCAGTTTTGACATCGACCCGCAACTGGGCACCGAGGCACAGTTGCAGGCGCTGACGCGCATGGCCGCCGCGCACAATGCGGTGATCATTGACGACGTGATTCCTTCCCATACCGGCAAGGGCGCCGATTTTCGCCTGGCCGAGATGGCGTATGAGGACTATCCCGGCCTGTACCACATGGTAGAAATCCGCGAAGAGGACTGGCCGCTGCTACCCGAAGTAGCCGAGGGCCGTGATGCGCAGAACCTCAGCCCGCTGCAGGTGGATGCGCTGCGCGACAAGCATTACATCGTTGGCCAGTTGCAGCGGGTGATCTTCTTCGAGCCCGGCGTAAAGGAAACCGACTGGAGCGCAACACCAGTGGTTATGGGCGTGGATGGCAAGCCGCGCCGCTGGGTTTACCTGCATTACTTCAAGGAAGGCCAACCGTCGCTGAACTGGCTGGACCCGTCGTTTGCGGCGCAGCAGATGATCATCGGCGACGCCCTGCATGCGATTGATGTGATGGGCGCCAAGATCCTGCGCCTCGACGCCAACGGTTTCCTCGGCGTGGAGCGCAAGTTGGATGGCACCGCCTGGTCGGAGAGCCATCCGCTGTCTATCACCGGCAACCAGCTATTGGGCGGGGCGATCCGGAAGGCGGGCGGGTTCAGCTTTCAAGAGCTGAACCTCACCGTGGACGATATTGCGGCCATGTCCCATGGCGGCGCCGATCTTTCCTATGACTTCATCACCCGGCCGGCTTATCAGCATGCTTTGCTGATGGGCGACACCGAGTTCCTGCGCCTGATGTTGCGTGAGATGCACAGCCAGGGGATCGACCCCGGTTCGCTCATCCATGCCTTGCAGAATCATGATGAGTTGACCCTGGAACTGGTGCACTTCTGGACCTTGCACGCCCACGACAGCTACCTCTATCAAGGCCAGACCTTCCCCGGCAACATCCTGCGCGAGCATATTCGCGAGCAAATGTATGAGCGCCTCGCCGGCGACCATGCGCCGTATAACCTCAAGTTCGTGACCAACGGTGTGTCTTGCACCACCGCGAGCATTATCACCGCCGCCCTTGGCATTCGTGACCTGGAGGCGATTACACCGGCCGATGTCCAGCAGATCCGGCAGATCCATTTGTTGTTGGTGCTGTACAACGCCATGCAGCCCGGGGTGTTCGCCTTGTCCGGCTGGGATTTGGTGGGGGCGTTGCCGTTGGCGGCCGATGAGGTTGCGCACTTGATGGGCGATGGGGACACCCGCTGGATCCATCGAGGTGCCTATGACCTGGTGGACTTGAACCCGGATGCCGAGCTGTCCGCAGGGCAAATGCCGCGCTCTAAAACCTTGTATGGCAGCCTCAACAGCCAATTGCAGGACCCGGAGTCATTTGCCTCACAGTTGCAGAAGATCCTCGCGGTGCGCAATGCCTACGGTATCGCCGCCAGCCGCCAGATTCTGGTGCCGGATGTCGAGCATCCTGGGTTGCTGATCATGGTTCACGAGCTGCCGGCAGGGAAGGGCACGCAAATCACTGCGCTTAACTTCGGCGCCACACCGATCACTGAAACCCTGCATTTGCCCGACATCGCGCCGGGGCCCGTGGTGGACATCATCAATGAGCGGGTTGAAGGCGATCTCACCGCCGAGGGGGATTTCACCATCACGCTGGATGCCTACGAAGGCCTGGCGCTGCGGGTGGTCAGCCATTCACCGATGCTTTAGGGGCCGAAGGCGCTTATTGACTCGTCGATGAACGCCCCAACGCCCGATGCGCTGCATCGGGCGTTGGGGCGCAACAGGTGTAAACCTATTTCAGGACTGCGCAGCGTTCAACGCTTGCAGAAACTGGGTGTGTTTTAGCGTCTGCGAAAACATCGGTAGAGTGAAGTTCTCGGCGGCGTGTTGTTGCTCCTGACTGAAGGTCGCGGTGCAGTCGGTCAACGTGACAACGTCGTAACCCTTTTCATAACCTGATCGAACCGTGCCTTCGACACAGCAGTTAGTCAGAAAGCCCGCGACAACCAGGTTCTGGATGCTATTGTTACGCAATACCAGGTCCAGGCCGGTGGTGGCAAAAGCGTCCAGCCCGCGTTTGCCCTCTACCACGATATCGGCAGGTTCACGCTTCAGCGCGTCGCTGATCTCGGCGCCCCAGCTGCCCGCGCGAAAGGCGCTGCCGTCTGCCACGCCTTTGAGAATCCCGTAGGAGCGGTTCGTCAGCTCGGGGTAGCCCTCGGCAAATTGGATCGGCATGTGAATGATCTTCACGCCCAGCTTGCGTGCCTGTTGGAGGGTGGTCGCGGTGTTCGCCAGCATGTCGGTTTGGTGCATGACGTCTTTGACGGCGTCGTGAAAGACTCCGCCTGGGGTGGTGAAATCGTTCTGGAACTCAATTAAAACCAGCGCGGTCTTGGTCGGGTTCATCGTGATTCTCCGATAGGTGGGTGTTTGCACGGCTGTGCGATGGCACAACAGTTATAGGCTTTTAATCCTGGAGAAGGGGCGTTTACGAACAGCTTCCGTCACGAGATCGCAATTGGGTGATGGCAAAGTGGCGGCAACGCTACTCGGCTGTACCCTTTCCAGGATTGAATCATGCTTCGATACATGGGTGTTTTGTTGGGACTGTGTGTGCTGTTGCCCCGTTTGACGCTGGCTGAGCCCGCAGGTTTTGCAACACAGGACATTACCTTCACCAGTGCGGGTATTTCACTGGCCGGCACAGCCTTCTTGCCCGAGCATCCTAAGGCTGGCGTCGTGCTGGTGCACGGTTCTGGCCAGGAAAAACGCATGACAAACTTCGCGACGCTGTTGGCCGGGCGGGGGATCGCAGTGTTGACCTATGACAAGCGCGGTGTCGGGCAATCTGGTGGCATTTATGCAGGCCCGGAGGTCGGCACCAACAACCTTGATGCGTCCAACCTGACGGTGTTGGCGGGTGATGCGAACGCCGCCGTTGCGGCCTTATCCAACACGCTGGCGGCCAGTCGGTTACCGATTGGGCTGGTCGGCTTCAGCCAGGCTGGCTGGATCATTCCCATCGCAGCAGAACACAACCCCGGCGTGCGTTTCATGGTGTTGTTCAGCGGGCCCCTGCTCACGACACGTGAGCAACTGCGGTTTCAGTTCCTGACGCAGGGCAAGGCGGACTTCTGGAATAACCACAGCGAAACCGACGTACGCAAACATATCGCTGAAGACCCTGACCGCTACCCGTTTGCCGACACCGACCCCCGCGACTCGCTTGCCAGGGTTTCGATTCCGGGGCTCTGGTTATTGGGGGGCAGGGACCTGCAAACCCCGGCGTTCCTGGCGATGGAACGGCTGGACGCAATGAGCGCCAAGGGCCAGGTATTTGCATACCGGCTCTATCCCGAGCTGGGGCACAACGTCACGCCCGGTGGCGTCGGTCAATCGGTTGAGGACGCGCTTCAATGGATCATCTTGCGCTAGTGCATCTGGACCGTATGTTGAACGTCACGCGACGTCGGTCTTCATCAGACCCATGCAGCGCGCTTTGTTTGACAGGCGTGGCCCGGTAGCGGTTTGCCGAGCCAACTCAAGCAGAATTCATCGACTTCCACCCATGATTTGCCAGGCGATTGTTGGCATCGAATGAGCCCTGAGCAGACGCCGTTTTGATCAATTCTGACAAAGGAGCGGAATTTCGGGCTAGTGAAGAAAAGTAACCTAAGGCACAGCATGATGTTCCCCTGATTGAGTGCAATTTAGGTATAGCTTTATTTCAGGTTAAGGCCAGTAAGCTCAGGGTTTTATGCTGGGTATTTCGCTTCGGTTGTCTTACGTTCGCGGGTTCTGCCGGGCGCCGCTTGGATGGCGTTAGCCAGCTAGCATACGGGACGAAGACGGTCATTCACGGTCCTGAAAATGACAGGCTTTCTCAGCGTGAGCAGGCGAGAGCTGGTTTCAGTGCACCGGCTGCGGCGCTGCGTGGCGATACGTTCTCTATTGCGGCAGGCCCTGATGCAAATTCTTCAAAGGCACAGGGGGATTAGTCCCCGCGCCCATTTCTGCTGACAGTCAGGCCGTCGTGTTGACGAGCGTACCTATTGATCCCGAGGTTGCTTTGGGTTGTTCGACTTCACCTGGGGTGCTGCCGTCATGATCGCCGTCGCTGTCTGCTTGCACGGCGGGGCGAACTTGGGGCTTGATGGCTGCCGGTTGAGGTTGTGTGATGTGGGTTGAACCCGTGATGGCCGATGTCATGTTGATCCCCTTAAGAAGTTGCAGTGTGAGTGAATACTATCGGCGGGTTTTTTTAATGTTTAGGTCTTTTGGTCGACGAGCGCATGAATAAAAATAATTGAGATCGTTTCCCAGACTTAAGTTTGATTTGGCAACTTAGCGCTTATTAATGATGTGTGAAAACGTTGTGATAAATGTGTGAAGGCTTACGCGCCGCTACTGTCGATTTATGCGGCAATCGCGTTGCCCGGTTAATGATCAAGATCTGGACGGCGCCAGGGGTCCACGTGCGTCATCAGGTTCAAAACACGCGGTATGCGCATCACATTTTCCCTGGCGCGCACTGCAATCGCATGGCCTTCTTCAACGCTAATCGAGGCGTCCACTTCGATATGGGCGTCGACAATGATCATGTCACCCATTTTTCGAGTGCGTAGATCATGGACACCTTTAATGCCTGGTGTGTTGTGGAGCGTCTCGCGAATAGTTGCGACTTCCTGCTCATCGGCAGACCGGTCCATCAGGTCGTGCAATGAGTCCCAGGTAAAGTGCCCACCCATCTTGGCGATCATGCCTCCGACAACAAGCGCAGCAATGGGATCAAGAATCGGGTAACCCGCCAGGTTACCCACGATGCCTACGCCGACAACCAAGGAGGACGCAGCGTCGGACCTGGCATGCCAGGCATTGGCAACCAGCAAACTGGATTTCACTTTTTTGGCGACCCTCAGCATGAAGCGAAACAACAGCTCCTTGGCCATCAGGGCAGCGATAGCCACCCATAGGGCCGCAATGTGCACCGTAGGAATCGACTCAGGGGTTTGCAGCTTGAACACTGCGGATACGATCATGCCGATGCCCACGATCAACAATAATAGGCCCAACACCATGGACGCGGCGTTCTCGAAACGCAGGTGCCCATACGGGTGGCCGTCGTCGGCATCCTCTTTGCCTTTATGGCTGGCGAACAGCACCACAAAATCAGCGATCAAGTCGGAGAGTGAATGAATCCCATCAGCTACAAGCCCCTGGGATTTTGACAGTACGCCTACTGCAATCTGGGTGAGCGAGAGCACGGTATTGACGATGACGCTGACCCAGGTGCACCGGGAGGCGGCCGCTGCACGCTCGAGCTGACTATAAACTTCGTCTTCAGGTTCGTCAGAGAACTGTTCATGGATCATGTGTTGTTTCTCTAGTTGAAATGGAGACTCGTCTCGCCGTGCGAAAACACCGCTTGCACGGTAGTAGTTAGACTTTATTGGGGGGGGCGAGGGTAAGGTTTATAGCGCTATTAAAGCAAGCCGCTGGAAGCGTTAAATAGAGCTATCTAAGCTCGATATAGTACGGCTGCGGTTACAGATGTTAATGCTAATGTTTCGCGTAATTAAGACGCCGGCCCAGCTGCAGGTCGAAAACTGCCCAACTGTTGTAGAGCGCGCATGAGCGAGCGCCGCTTTATGGGACTTTATAATGTAGGTGCGGTGAGTTTTATATCGAACTTGAATCGTGTGCTGCCCGCCATAACCGATCCCGGTGATTGCTCGCCGGTGGCACGCCGATAACGGTGCTTGCCGCGACAGCGGCTGCCGTTGACGTGCGGATTTACAGTTCAATAACAGTTCAATAAGTGCAGAGCTGAACCGTTTCGCTCAGAATCGGCTACCCGCCCGGCCATGACGCACGAACGATCACCCGGCGTCAGGCCGTCGGGCGGGCAGTGTTTGCTTGTTCGGGTGCAGCGAAGGCTGAGCTCGGGCTACTCAGTCAGTTCGCTCAAAGGGTCAGGTGTTGAAAGTGTTTAAGGGATACAGCACGGCGTTGTTGACGTTGCTCATGTCGACCACGGTTGCCGCCGATGAATTGCCGGAGGGCCCGTTACTCCAGCGATTTGGTGCGGCCATCAATGAGCTGCCTAAACCGGCAGCGCCTCCCGAGGCGAAGCCTGTATCCCGTGAATTACCTAGCGAGGGGCTGGAGGCGCTCAACCACCCTGGTACGCCCGTCAGGCGCGAGTTCGAAAAAACCGGAAACCCCACTATCGACAACATGCGGGCTCGCGATCAGGATGCGTGCCGCAGGGTTCGAGGCGCGGCCATTTGGCTGGGCAACGCGCAGGCTCTTGGGTGTGAATAGGAGGCTTAACGATGGAGCAGCAATTTACTGAAAGTGAGTCTATTTATCTGTCGGATAAGTTGGCGTCCTATGTCGACGAGTTGGTTGAGCAGACGATGGACTTGATTGCCGGTGTAGAGGCGAGCGCAAACAGTGAATTTGCTTCCCAAGGACTGGTTTTTGTTGAGCATTCGCCCGCCAATGCGGACTTTCTGACGGTTGCCCTGATGGAAGCGTTATTCCATAAACTGCATCAGGGAGACCCGGCGGCGGCGGAATTGATGTTGACCATGATGGCCAAACAGACGGGCATTGGCTTGCACGTAGACGCCTGCGGTTAATGGTCTAAGACCGATCAGACCTGCCAGGCGTCCTTCACGCTATCGCCGGCTGATTGGCCGGATCAGTTCCGGCCCTTGTTTGCGCACGTTGCCCACGGCTGGGTCAACCTTGAACCATTCGAAGGCCTCTGAGGGTTCGCCCTGGTGCAGCACCATCTGCTCGGCGCGCGCCTTTGGCGTGGCCGGGTCCAGCCATTCGCGCGCGAGTTCCGGCGTCAGCACCACCGGCCGGCGGTCGTGAATGTCGACCATACCGCCAGCACTGTCGGCGGTGATAATCACGAAGCCGTCATGTTCGCTCGGACCTTCATCGGCATCCGGCAGTTGGCCAATGGACGCACACAGGACCGGGCAGCCATCCCGTCTACGGATCAGGTAAGGCTGTTTCTTCGGCCCACCTTCATCTACCCACTCAAACCAATTGTCGATAGGCGTAATTGCCCGGTGTGGCCAGATCGCCCGGAAGAACGGGCTGAGTGCGACCTTCTCGACGCGCGCATTGATTGGCGTGGCGCGGTCCTTGGCCCAATGCGGCCTCCATCCCCATCGCACCGGATCGGCCAGCAGCAACTCGCCCTGGACGTGCAGCAGGGCTACCTGGGTTGTCGGCGCCACGTTGTAGTGCTCGATCGGCTGGTCACCCACGCTGCTCGCTAAAGCATTGGGCATGCCAAGCGCGGCAACGAAGTCGTGAATGCCCCGGTACTGTGAAAGTCTTCCGCACATGGCCCAGCCCTCAGTCGCTTTGAGCTTAGACAATCGTGGTCGGACGGGGCCTCATTTCATTTACGACTGCCGCTATTTCTTAGCGTGGTACTTACTCACGATGGCCAGTGTGGCATCAGGCTATTTGGCGCATGTGGTCAGTTGTTGCGCCGCGTTCTTGAGCAGCACCAACGAACCGGCCATCAACACCAGGTCCTTGATCAGAAAAGAGCTGGCGCCGCCCATGGCCGGGAAGCCACCCGCCGAAGCCTCCCAGCCGCCCGGAGTAGTCAGGAGCAGACTGGCGGTTGTCAGATAGGTCACAGAGGAGGCGGCGGCGGCAATCAGCGCGATCCTTGGCGACCATGCACCGATGGCCAGGCCAAGGCCGATAGTCCATTCAGCGGTGCCTAGCGCATAACTTGCGCCCTGAGTGCCAAATACACCGTACATCCAGGAAAGAAGGGGGCTGTGACTGATCAGCGGAATCAATGCCTGGGCTTCGTAATCAAACCATTTTGTGTAGCCAAACATAAGGAATATCAAGACCAGCACCCAGCGCATGAACTCGACTTCAAACGGCTGGCGGAGAAAACGGGAATACATTGATGAAGGCATGGGATTTCCTTTAGGTCAGTGAGCGTTGTAGACCTAGAGTTCGCTAAAAGCGCTGCGTTACAGATTTTGTAAGCGTTTTGAAAAGAAATTATGAAAGGGGGATTTTCGGCCGGCCAGCATGCCCACCAAACCTTAATGGGCATGCGCCGCGAAGTGATTGGCCAGAGCTGGACCAGTAAGCTGGACCGTGGCCCGTCATTTGAGATATTCCAGCACCATGAGGATTTGGTGTTCGTTCGGCAGGACGCCGTGAAGAAACCGCTGCGAAGCGGGCTGTGGAATTTCGGAGCGGAAAAGATAAGGGCCTGCATGAAGTTCATCATGCAAGCCCTTGATATCTATGGTGCCCGAACCCGGAATCGAACCGGGACGCCCTTACGAGCGGGGGATTTTAAGTCCCATGCGTCTACCAGTTTCGCCATTCGGGCGGCAGCGCGGTGCAGCAGGGTTGGGAATATATAGACCCAAGCGTTTGGATGCAAGGTTGAAAGCTCGTTTCTTGCACTCATGCAAAGCTGAAAAAGCTTGTCAGATCAGTGATCTACACGGGTAGCCCGGCTTTATGGCGAGGTGTTTCGCACCTCACGTCTTGGCGATAAGTGACGAGCGCTTGATCCGCCGGCATCACAACGGGCTGGCCGTCGTAGCCAGCAACCGTTCAGCGATCCTGGCGTTTCAAGTGGATGATGTGGAGGCGCTTCTGCTTCAGGTCAGCAACGCGGAAGTGATGATGCCCGTGATGAAAATGCCATGGGGCAATACTTCCGCGCTGCTTCAGGATCCTGATGGGAACCTGATGATTATCTTTTCAGCACCTGAGTGAGTCGAGCAATCAAACAAATGGCTGCCCGCTGAACCCGCGTGGCAAACGCTGCAATCCGGGCAGGTCGGTCAGGCGTTGTGTCCATGCACTGCGCCAGTCACTGGCGGTATGGGGTTTGGCTTTGCGCGCGGTGCGGCGGGCGGCGTTGCGCTGGGTACGACGCGCTTCTTTGTAGGCGTCGGTATTACGGCAGGTACGGCATTTGACTCGGTTCAGCTCGGTGCTGGAAGGGAGGTCGGTGCCGTGGTGGCCGCAGGCCAAATGCCCGGCGACCTTGAAGTGAGTGACCATGTAAGCGTCTCCTTCTTATGGGGGAGCGCGCATCCCAAAAGCAGCGGTTGCGCGCAAGCGGGGCGGGGCAGTAACCCCGGCGCCTTATAGTTACGACCCCATGTGCGGCGCAGCGTTCGGTTTTGCCCTTACGCGGGTTTACGTTAGCCTGTCAGGGCAAAAAACATAAAAAAGGAATGAATGATGAGCGTCGAAAACCTGCCGCTGGAAGGCAGTTGCCGCTGTAACCGGGTGCGTTTCAGCATCAGCCTGCCACCCGTTATCACCATGGCGTGCCACTGCAGCGGTTGCCAGAAAATGACCTCCAGCGCGTTCTCCCTCAGCGCCCTGATTCCCGCGGCCGGCTTCACCGTCACCCAGGGCTGCCCGGTTATCGGCGGCTTGCACGGTGTGGACCGTCACTATTGCTGCCCGCATTGCATGAGTTGGCTGTTTACACGCCCCCATGGCATCGACGAGTTCGTCAACGTGCGTGCGACCTTACTGGATAACGCCCGCGACTACGTGCCGTTCATGGAAACCTGGACCTGTGAAAAACTGCCTTGGGCCGCCACGCCTGCCGTCGAAAGCTTTGCGCAATTGCCCGAGCCGCAAGACTTTCCACGCTTGATGCAGGCCTACGCCGCGTTCAGCGCCGGCTGAAATCAGTCAATCAGTGCCAGCAGGTCCGTATCGCCGACATCCACACCCGCCTGGGTCAGCAGCGTCGTTGCCTGGCCCCGGTGGTGGGTCTGGTGATTGAAAAAATGCACGAGCAAGCTGAAGAACGGTTTGTCCGCCGCCATACCGCGCATGTTGTGGTAGTGCAGGCGATGATCCAGGTCGGGCTCGCGAAGGCTGTGTGCCCAATCAATGATGAGGTGATCCAGCCAGGCGCGACGGTCCGACAGTTCGCGAAGCGTGCCGAAGGCCACCTGCTTCAAATCCACAGGCATGGCCAGGCTACTTAGCGGCGCCAGGGCCGCAAAGCCTGCCGGGTGCTGTGCAAACCGCTTGAGCCAGACCGTATCGCCTAATGTCAGGTGGTTCAGCGTGCCAAGGATCGAGCCGAAAAATGCGTGTCGGTCCGCCGCCAGCTGCGTTTCTGTCAGCGTGCTCGCGGCGTCATACACCTTACGGTTCATCCACTGGTTGTAGTTGGCCATCAACGCAATGTGCTCGATGCGGTTCACAGGTGTGCTCTCTTGGCGGGATGACCCCATCATAAAGCGTGCCCGCCCGGCGGTCATGGTGTTCCCGCCGGAGCGGTCTATGGTTGATGAACGCCACTACTACGCTCCGGGAGAGCAACACGATGAACACCAGCGATCTACTCGAACAACTGCTACGCGCCGGGCAGTCAGGCGGCACCTCCTCAGGCGGCGGCCTGGGTGGGCTGTTGGGTGGCTTATTGAAAGGTAACAACACCGGCAATGCCCCGGCGGGCGGTGGTCTAGGTGGGTTGCTCGGCGGGCTTGGCGGTTTGTTGGGCGGTGCGCCCGCCAGCGGTACGACGCAAGCACGTGCCGGTGGGATGAACTACGCAGCGCTGGCATCCCTGGGGATGGCGGCTTTTCAGGCATACCAGGCTTGGCAGCGCCAACAGGCAACCGCCCCGCAGCAAGCCTTCCAGACGGTCGACCAACTTCAAGGCCCGGAAGCCGAGGCCCACAGCCATGCGCTATTACGAGCCCTGATCGCCGCAGCCAAGGCGGATGGCAAGATCGACGATCAGGAACAACAGATGATTTCTGCCGAGATCGGCCGCCATACCGATGACCCGCAGTTGCAACAGTGGCTCGACGCCGAAGTCGCCAAGCCACTGAGTGCAGCCGATTTTGCCGAGTATGCCCATGACCCCGCGCTGGCGTCGGAGATCTACCTGGCCAGCGTAATGCTGGTCAATGATCAGCAGGGCGCGGAGCGCACCTACCTGGACGAACTGGCGGGGCAGTTGCAACTTGACCCACAGTTGCAACTGCACCTGGAGCAGCAGGCCAAACCTTAGAAGCGCACGGTCGCGCCGGTGGTCAACCACTGGTTACGGTCCCCGGTCAGGCTTTGCCCGACGACCACGTCCACGTCGACCAGCTTGCCAACATGGAACCGCGGCCCGGCCTGCCAGGCCTGGTCGCCGCCTTCCTGGCCATAGCGCTCACCGATCAGCGTCAGTGCATCCGCCACCTGATATTCGAAGCCGGTGCCCCAGGTCAGGCGATGGTTTTGCTCGCCGCCGTTATAGGCATGTGTCCAGCCACCGTTGAGGTTCAGGCGCAGTGCTTGAATGGGTTGCCAGGTCAACGGCACATTCAAGTCCGCACCGTCGAACGCATGTTGGCGGTCCAGCGCAAAATGGCTGGTGGCAGACACTGCTATCTGCAGCCCCAAGTCTTCTTGTGACCAGACCTGCGCCTTTACTTGCGGGCTGACCTGGGTTTCGGCATCGCCTGCATTGCTGGCGCGCGACAGTGCAGCGCTCCATTGCACATAGGGCAGTGCGCTGAACGTGCAGGCCGGGTTCAGGGTTTGGCTATGGATGTTGCCCTGGTGGCGATCGGCTGTGTACCAGGCGTCAACATTGCATTCGCCCGGCTCGTTAACCGCACCGTCGTCGACTACATAGGCGCCGCCGGCCGCCTGGGCTTTCGAGAACAGGGCGGTCAGCAAAATAAGGCCCAGGGTTGTGCCAATAAAGATCAGGTTACGTTGCAGCGCGCGGCGCTTGGCCGGTGGCAACAGCAACAGGGTCTGGCGGGCTCCGCGGTAATGACGCGCGCGATATTTGGCAAACCCGTCCGCGTGTTGAGGGGTGTGTTTTTTGTGCATGGTGCACCTCGCTTGAATTCAGCTTTCTACGGTCAGCACCGAAATGCCGCTGGTTTTGGCTTGGCAGACCAACTCCGATGTGTCGTCACCACCTGGCAGGGCGATGATCACGTCGGGCCGGCTGTCGGTCAGCATGAAATGGTTGCGCTGGCGTTCCGCCTGCTTGCCATGGCGTTGCCAATTGGGCGGGTAGCGCACCACATCGATGCCGATTTCCCGCGCCCATTCTTCGATGTCACTGCCCAGGAATTGGTTGCCGCCGTGAATCAATACCTGCACGGGGCGCAGGCGGTGGTAAGCGTCCAGCACTTGGCGGGACTTTTTGGTGTCGGCGTAATGACGACCTGCACAGATCAAGACGCGCATAGGGAGTGTCCTTGTGTTGCACGGTGGCGGCCGGGCGACCGCCACCGTTTAAACGGCGGGGGTGATCAGTACCACTGCTTGAAGCGGCGGATGTAGATCGTCTTCATCAGTTGGGCGACGCAGCAGTAGGCGAGCAGGGTGCCGACCAACCATGGGAAGTACGCCAGCGGCAACGGCTCCAGGCCCACCAGGGTGCCCAGCGGCGAGAACGGCACGTAGATCCCCAGCCCGATGACGATGGCGGTCATCATCAACACCGGCCAGGCGGCCGTGCTCTGGAAGAACGGGATCTTGCGTGTACGTAACATGTGCACGACCAGGGTTTGCGAGAGCAGCCCCTCGATAAACCAGCCGGACTGGAACAGGGTCTGCATTTCCACGCTGTTGGCGGAGAACACGTACCACATCAATGCAAAGGTGGTGATGTCGAAGATCGACGAGGTCGGCCCGATCCAGATCATGAAGCGGCCGATGTTTTTCGCATCCCACTTGCGCGGTTTGGCCAGGTATTCCTTGTCCATCTTGTCCCATGGCAAGGCCAGCTGGGAGATGTCGTACATCAGGTTTTGCAGCAGCAGATGGATCGCCAGCATCGGCATGAACGGGATAAACGCACTGGCGACCAACACCGAGAACACATTGCCGAAGTTCGAGCTGGCCGTCATGTTCAGGTACTTCATGATGTTGCCGAAGGTTTCGCGGCCCTTGAGCACGCCTTCTTCCAGCACCATCAGGCTCTTTTCCAACAGGATGATGTCGGCGGATTCCTTGGCGATATCAGTGCCGCTGTCCACCGAAATGCCCACATCGGCATCACGCAGCGCCGGTGCATCGTTGATGCCGTCGCCGAGGAAGCCCACGGTGTGGCCGTTGGCTTGCAACGCTTTGAGTACCCGGGATTTCTGCAGCGGCGTGAGCTTGGCAAACACTGTGCGCTCTTCCACGCGGCGCAGCAGGGTTGCGTCATCCATCGCTTCGATTTCCACACCCAGCAGCGGCTGGCCAGGCTCGAGGCCGACCTGACGGCAGATCTTGCTGGTGACCACCGCGTTGTCGCCGGTCAGCACTTTTACCGCTACGCCGATTTGTTGCAGTGCGGCAATCGCCGGGCCTGCGGTTTCCTTCGGTGGATCAAGGAATGTCAGGAAGCCCTGGATCACCAGATTGCGTTCATCGGTCGTGGTGTACTGCTGACGTGCCAGTGCTTTCGGGATGTTGCGGGTGGCGACGACCAGTACACGGAAACCATCTTCGTTGTAGTCGTTCGCCAGCGTCAGCAACTCTTCACGGCGGCGCTCATCCAGCGGCACGGCATCACCACCTTCCATGACGTGCGTGGAAATGCTCAGCATCTCTTCCACCGCGCCCTTGCACACCAGCAACTGGTCGCCGGCGGCATCCTTGACCACGATCGACAGGCGACGGCGTACAAAGTCGAACGGTAGTTCATCGACTTTGCTGTAGGCAAACGGCACCTGGAACTTCGGGTTCTGTTCCGAGAACTGCACCACGGCCTGGTCCATCAGGTTTTTCATGCCGCTCTGGTGAAAGCTGTTGAGCCAGGCCAGGGACAGCACTGCATCATCACGTTGGCCAAAGGCGTTGACGTGATGCTCGAGGATGATCTTGTCCTGGGTCAGGGTGCCGGTCTTGTCGGTGCACAGCACGTCCATTGAGCCGAAGTTCTGAATCGCGTTGAGGCGCTTGACCACGACTTTGCGCTTGGCCATGGCGTTGGCGCCTTTGGCCAGGTTGGCGCTGACGATCATCGGCAGCATTTCAGGGGTCAGGCCAACGGCGACTGCCAGTGCAAACAGGAACGCATCGCCCCAGTCACCTTTGGAGAAGCCATTGAGGAAGAACACGATCGGCACCATCACCAGCATGAAACGGATCAGCAGCCAGCTGACGCTGTTCACCCCACGATCGAAAGCGGTTTGCACCCGCGAGCCGACAATCGCTTTGGCCAGGGAGCCAAAGTAGGTGCGTGGGCCGGTGGCGACCACTACGGCTTTGGCGCGACCACTGACGACGTTGGTGCCCATGAAGCAGATGTTCGGCAGGTCCAGCAGGTTGCCTTGGTCGGCCGCTGCCGGTATCGCGGACTTTTGCGTGACGTCGCCGAGGGTGTCGTACTTCTCGACCGGCAACGCTTCGCCGGTCAGCACGGCCTGGCTGATAAACAGGTCGCGGGACTCGATCAGGCGGATGTCGGCCGGGATCATGTCGCCGGCGGAAAGCTGCACGATGTCGCCCGCCACCAGGTCGCGCATCGGTACTTCACGCAGGGTCGGCTGGGCGCCGACTTGCTCACGACGCAGCACCGTGGCCGTGGTGCGCACCATGGCTTTCAGGGCTTCGGCGGATTTGGCCGAGCGGTGCTCCTGCCAGAAACGCAGCAGGCTGCTGAGCAAGACCATGAGCATGATGATGATGACTTTGGTCAGGTCGACTTCTTCACCGG
This sequence comes from Pseudomonas sp. O39, assembly GCF_045447295.1. Classification (NCBI taxonomy): domain Bacteria; kingdom Pseudomonadati; phylum Pseudomonadota; class Gammaproteobacteria; order Pseudomonadales; family Pseudomonadaceae; genus Pseudomonas; species Pseudomonas sp. O39. The sequence continues at coordinate 26,489 of NZ_JBJGXV010000009.1, read as the reverse complement.
CCTGCAGCGGCAACCAGTAGTCAGTGACAAAGCTGATGCCGGCCAATGTCAGCAGTACGTAGATGAACGGGTTGTTCAGTGCCTGCAGGAACTGGACGATGGCGTGAGGCGGCTTGTCATGGGCCACTTCGTTGTAGCCTTCGCGTTGCAGACGCGCCGAGGCGTCCAGTTCGGTTAAACCATCCTGGGTGGCTCGCACATTGGCAAGGGTGGCCGATAGGCCGTTCTGGGCTTCACGGGCGGCACGCATCGACAGTTTGGTGTCGGTAGCGGTGCCATTTTTCTTGTGCAGAGGCGTGTTTTTTACGGCGCTCATTGTCTGTACTCCTGTCGCCAATTCTCGACAAAACATACCCGGTACTTACCTGAATACAGGCGAGCGAAAGCATGCCGAGCCGCGGACTTCGCGATCGGTTTAAATAAGGTGTCTACATAACTTCTAGTGTGCCCGCCAAGCGCGCGTTAATTAACTAACGCGCAGCGGGCTACTACTGGACGTGTTCATAAAGAACTCCAGAACATCAATTAGAAAGTTGCTGTTTCCAGCCGGGTTAAGCGGCGCGAGTGCTCACGTAAAGTCCGAGCATCAGGCCAGCGTGTGCCAGTCTGGAAACCTTCGGTCTCTGCGGGTCTTGAGGGTCGGCGTGATCCCATTGCTGCAGCAATTGGCCGCTGGCAGGGCAGACACGCCAATGCGCCAGCGGGGGAGCCGGGCGCGCTTGGTCTTTACTTGCTGGGGGGAAGGGTGCAGCAAAGGCTGCGCGAGTAGGCGAAAAGCCCACGGGCTCGCGGCACAGCTTGGCGCGCAAGGCTGCGGCCAGCGTACGAACATCAGGTAAAGCAATGAGTTGGAAGGTCATAACACACCTCGGGACCGGACGAGCGACCGGTGAGGCAGTTACGGTGGAGCATCAAGCTCTAGCGCAGCTTACCGGACCTGGAAGGCGAGTCCTGTCATATTCTGGGTTTGGCGCCCGATGCCCGCAATAGCGGTGCTCGGACAGCGACTAGATACTGTGTCCATTGGCTTCTTTTGTGAGGTTTAAAAAAGGCCCCAGTTGTGGGCAGGGGCAATCTACTCAGACGGTTACAAAATGTCAACGCATGATTAATTAAAATACCCTGTGTTCAGAGTTCATTCAGATTAGCCGCGGCGCAAGTTACGCACTATATAACTTCATATGCCATGTACCGCCAGAACGGCCAGATAGATCAATACCCCACCACACGTGCCATAACTGATGCGCTGCCACAACGCTGATGCGTTCTTGCGCAGCAGGTTTACCAGCGCGGCAATCAGAAAGCATGACAGCACCGACGCGAGCATGAACCCTGCAAAAAACATCAGGGTTTGCCCGTGGCTGGGCGTGGCGCCGACGATGCCGGACAAAGCGCTGCCCAGGGCACCCCAGTAAATAATGTTCTTCGGGTTAGCCAGGGAAATGGCCGCCCCCACCGCCAGCGCATTGCGCCCGGAACTGGCCGGTGCGTGACTGGGTTCGGGCAAATGCCAGGCATCGATCAGGCTGCGCACGCCCAGCCAGGCCAGGTACAGCGCGCACACGATGGTCAGCGGCACGCGCACTGCATCATGTTGAATCAGCAGGGCGATGCCGGTGAGGCCGATCACCGCCCACACCGCATCGCCCACCAGTGAGCCGATCTGCACCAGCAGGGCTGGCGTAAAGCCGTGGAGCAAGCCACGGCGCAATGTCTCTGCCAGCACCGCGCCGGGAGAAAGGCAAAACACAAACCCGAATACCAGCGCGTAAAAAAAGATCGTCAACATGCCCGCTTTCCTTCAAAAGAGGCGGGCAGTGTGGTGTCTGTCGAGGCAGGCGTCTTGAACCAGATTGCGCTGTTCAGCGTTTCAACACGCTTTGATAGCGGCCAGGAGTGATGCCATAGGCGGCGCGGAAGTGTCGATTGAGGTGGCTTTGGTCGGCAAAGCCCAGGCCATGGGCGACGTCACTGGCCGAGATGCCGTTGCGCAACAGTCCTTTGGCGCGGCAGGTACGCAGTTGCATGGCCCACTGCCTGGGGCTCATACCGGTTTCTTTTTGAAAGACACGCAACAGATGGAATTTGGACAGTCCCAATTCATTGCCCAGCTCGTCCAGGGGCAGTGACTGATGCAGGTGCGAGGCGAGCAATTCCTGGGCGCGACCGATCATGCGTTTGCCGGTGTTGGTGCTGCCAGGCAAGCGTACACCGCTGACGCCGACCACTTCTCCCAACCGTAACACCAGGGCTTCCTCATTGAATTCGCGGACCCACGTATCGTTGCTCAAGGCGCCTTTCACGGCCGCGGCCACCCGTTGCGCGAGGTCAGGTTGAAAGCAGAGCGAGCGATCAAACTCCAGGTGCGACAGCCCCAGGTCAGCCGCCAGTTGATCCGCGGTGACGTACAGGCTGACAAAGTGCCAAGGCGCTCCCTCAGCCGCGCCGCCGCCCTGGATCTGACCCGGGTTGTACAAGGTGATGGTGCCCGGCCCGGCCTCGAACTCCCGGCGATCGAGCCAGACTTTTTCCTCACCGACAAGGTTGACGCCGATCACGCACTCATCATGGCTGTGACGGGCAAAGGTCAGGCCGGTGCAGGTGGTGCTGCTGACTTCGTAGTTGCCCAGCCAGGCGTGTTGAATGGCGCTCATCATTCAGCTCGGGAAGCGGTTTGCTTGAGCATACGCTGGCAGGGTCGATCAAATCGACCGTTGGTTGACCCGCTGCGACAGCTCATCAGCGCTTTCCTTGCGCTCCGAGTAACGGTCTACCAGGTCCGGGCGGTCGCGCAGTAACAAGGTGAACTTCACCAGCTCCTCCATCACATCGACGACGCGGTCGTAAAGCGCCGACGGTTTCATGCGGTCCTGGTCGTCGAACTCCATGAATGCTTTGGGCACCGAGGATTGATTGGGGATGGTGAACATGCGCATCCAACGTCCGAGCACGCGCAGTTGATTGACGGTGTTGAAAGATTGCGAGCCGCCCGACACTTGCATCACTGCCAAGGTCTTGCCCTGGGTGGGCCGCAAGGCACCCAACGCCAACGGCACCCAGTCAAGTTGCGCCTTGAACACTGCCGACATCGAGCCGTGACGTTCGGGGGAGCACCAGACCTGGCCTTCGGACCATTGCATCAGGTCCAACAGCTCCTGGACTTTGGGGTGATCGTTAGGTGCATCATCAGGCAGAGGCAGCCCGGACGGGTTGAAAATCCGAGTGTCGGCACCGAAGTGGCATAACAGGCGCGCGGCTTCCTCCACCAGCAAACGGCTGAACGACCGCGGCCGGGTGGAGCCGTAAAGCAACAGGATGCGCGGCGGGTGAGTCGGCCCGGTATGCAAGGGTGTTGACAGGGTTGTGTCGAGGTTAGGCAGCATAGTCATCAGGTTCTCCGGCTACAACCGTGCGATGCGGTCGAGCTCAGCCTTCAGTTCAACAGGGCCCAGGCGGGCAAAGGGCAGGGCGAAAAACGCCTGGCAGCGGGTGGCGATGATGCCCATCGTTGCGTTGAACGCGGCGTTGAGATGTTCATCGTCGCCCTGAACATCGGACGGATCTTCCAACCCCCAGTGCGCCTTCAGCGCCGGCCCGAAATACACCGGGCATGCCTCTCCGGCAGCCTTGTCGCACACGGTAATGACCAGGTCCGGCGGGCTGCCTTCAAAGGCATCATTGCCCTTGCTGTACAAACCTTCGGTGCTGATGCCCGCCGCCTGCAACGCGCTCAGGCTGCGCGGCAGGACCTGGCCCTTGGGGAAACTGCCGGAGCTGATCGCCTCGAAGCCTTGCGGCGCCAAGTGATTGAATACCGCTTCGGACAGGATGCTGCGACAACTGTTCGCAGTGCACATGAACAGGACTTTCATTTCGGCATCTCCTTCAGATACTCAGGCGCAAAGCGAGGGCGGCGAGGGTGATCAACAGCACCGGCAAGGTCAGCACGATCCCGACCTTGAAGTAGTAACCCCAGGTGATGGTGATGCCTTTGCGCGCCAGGATATGCAGCCACAGCAACGTCGCCAGGCTGCCGATGGGGGTAATTTTAGGGCCCAGGTCACTGCCTATTACGTTGGCGTAGATCATCGCGTCCTTGACCACACCTACCGCATGGCTGGACTCGATGGACAGCGCACCAATCAATACCGTCGGCAGGTTGTTCATCGCCGATGACAACAGGGCCGTCAGCATACCGGTGCCCATGGCCGCGCCCCACACGCCGTAAGTGGCGAAGGTATCGAGCCAGGTCGCCAGGTAGGTGGTCAAGCCGGCGTTGCGCAGGCCGTAGACCACCAGGTACATGCCCAGAGAAAAGATCACGATCTGCCACGGCGCGCCTTTCAACACTTTGCGCGTGGAAATCTTGTGGCCTTTGGCGGCGATGACCAGCAGCAATACGGCGCACACGGCAGAAATCGCACTGATGGGAATGCCCAGCGGCTCCAGGGCGAAACAGCCGACCAGCAAAATGCCCAGTACCCACCAGCCGGCGCGAAAGGTCGCGCGGTCATGGATGGCACTGGCCGGGTCTTCCAGGTCGGCCGGGTCGTAGGCCTGGGGAATGTCGCGGCGGAAAAACCACAGCAGCACCGCCAGGGTGGCGGCAACACTGACGAGGTTCACTGGCACCATGACTGCGGCGTATTCGTTGAAACCGATCTTGAAGTAATCCGCCGAAACGATGTTCACCAGGTTCGATACCACCAACGGCAAGCTCGCCGTGTCCGCGATAAATCCTGCGCCCATGACGAATGCCAGGGTCGCCGCCGGGGAAAAGCGCAGCGCCAGCAGCATCGACATCACGATAGGTGTCAGGATCAGCGCCGCGCCGTCGTTGGCAAAGAGTGCCGAGACCAGTGCGCCGAGCAGCACCATGTAGGCGAACAGCCGTCGACCACGCCCCCGGCCCCAACGCGCCACATGCAGCGCGGTCCAGGCAAAGAACCCGGCTTCATCGAGTAACAGGCTGATGATGATCAGCGCGACAAAAGTGCCGGTGGCGTTCCAGATGATGTGCCACACCACCGGAATGTCAGACAGGCTGATGACCCCGCACGCCAGGGCCAGGATCGCCCCCATTGTTGCACTCCAACCCACCCCAAGGCCCTTGGGCTGCCAGATGACCAGGACAATGGTGAAGATAAAAATCGCAATTGCGACAAGCATGAGTAAACGCTCCGATGGCTCAGCAGCAATTGCTGGCGCGTTGTGGTCTGTCGCCCATTGCATCCAGACGCAGCGCGTCGTTTTGCAACCATGGCTGGTTGGCTTGCAAAGTGGTGTCGAGCACCTGTGTCACCCAGGCGGGCAATGCCGGATTGATGCGGTAATAGACCCATTGGCCCTGGCGACGGTCCTGCAACAACCCACAACTGCGCAGTTGCGCCAGGTGGCGGGAGATTTTTGGTTGACTGTCGTCCAGAGCATGGATCAGTTCGCACACGCAAAGTTCGCCCTCGCGCAGGATCAATAACGTCAAGCGTGCGCGGGTGGCATCGGCCAGGCATTTGAACAGGGTGGGTGGGGAGAGGAAGTCAGACATGATCAAGGTCTTTATACATATGATTATTCGAATATACGTATAGGCATATATATAGGTCAAATCCTGAATTCGTTTGATGTGGATCAACCGCCGGCAAAACAGCCACAACTGACTGAAATTAAACTGAAACACGCATGTCCTAAAGTGCCTGCCATTACTGATGAAGGAAGAACCCGCGTGACCCGTGCCACTCGTAACCTGCGCAAGACCCTCGATTCCGTCGCGGATAACAACGAAACCGCGGCGTTTGACCTGATGCGCGCCGTCGAAAAACTCAGTGATGAAGTGCTGCGCCAACGGCTGCTCAATACTATTCACCGGCTAAACCAGGATGCCTACGAGCTGCGCGAAGCGCGCGACTCGGTTGAACAGGTCTCGGTAAGGCTCGCCTGAGCACGATCGTTCAAGACAAGCTCCGTATGACGCTGGCATGCTTGTCGACTGTCTGTCGATGAGCCGTCTCCATGCCTACAGCCTTACCTCATTACGCCTTCGGACGCGGCGCAATTGCCGTTATTCCGCTGTCCCTGGCCTGTGCCCCTTGGGGGCTGCTGGCCGGCTCCATGGCCATTGATGCGCAATTTACCCCGCTGCAAGCCCAGGGTTTGTCCGCCATTGTCTTCGCCGGTGCAGCCCAGTTGGTGGCTATCGGTATGGTCAAGGGTGGCGCCAGCCTGATTTCGATTGTGCTGACCACCTTGCTGCTGACTTCCCAGCACTTGCTCTATGGCATGCACATGCGCCCGACACTCTCTTCGCTTAACACTCGCTGGCGCATGAGCCTGGGGTTTCTGCTGACCGATGAGTTCTTCGCCCTGGTCAACCACTATGACCGTGAGACCTTCAACCGCTGGTATGCCCTGGGCGTCGGCCTGACGTTCTATATCATCTGGAACCTGTTTACCCTGGCCGGCATCGTGCTTGGCAAAAGCATTCCCGGCCTTGATCAATTGGGGCTGGAGTTTTCAATCGCCGCGACGTTTATCGCGTTGATCACCCCCGTAGTGCGCGACTTGCCCACCGTGGTGTGCGTCGCAGTTTCCCTGCTGTGCTCGGTATGGCTGAGTTACCTGCACTGGGAGTCGGCGGTGGTGGTGTCCGGCGTGCTGGGGATGAGCGCAGGGTTTGCCTGCAAACGACTGGGAGTAGGGCTGAAATGATCTACATCATGATCGTGGCCATGGGCCTGGTGGTGTTTCTCAACCGTTACCTGTTTATCGAGCCACGCCTGCCGGTACGCCTCAACCGCGGCGCGCGCGAGTTTCTCGGGTTTGCGGTGCCGGGCATGCTCACGGCGATTTGCGGTCCGATTATTTTCCTCGCGGATCACACGCTCAACCTGAGCCCGGCCAACCCCTACTTGCTGGCCGGCATCTGCGCCGTGGCATTGATGTTCTGGACGCGCAGCGTATTGATCACCGTGCTGCTGAGCATGGCGTTGTTCTATCTGTTTCGCTGGTGGCTCTGAATCAGGGGCGAAAAAAAGCCCGCGGGAGAGCGGGCAGAAGGGAGACTTCTTAAAAATGAGCCTGTTGACTATAGGCGTCGTGGTGTCCCTTCACAGTGAAACTAAATTCATTCGGCGGCCGGTAACGGCTTCTTCTTGGCCTTCGCTTCAGCCGCCAGGCATTCCAGGGCGAACTGCTCGGTGTAGGTCATCTGGATCGGCGTGCTTTCGCCCTTGACGGTGCGCTCGCCATCGAGAATGTAGCGGATGCGCTTGTCCGTGACGCCGATACGCTTGGCGATCCACGCGGGTGTCTGGCCAATGCGGCTGACCAGCTTGTCGGCGTAGTCGGTGGAAGGGTTGTAGCGCTCGGCGTTGGGGGTCATCGGGTTTCCAGGTAGAAGCGAGGTTGCAAGTAGGCGACAGGGTGACTGAATAATCCTTGGGTGTCGCTGGCTAATGGTAGAGTCGCATTTTTTACAAGGAGGCGATGGCATGCACAAGGTGGTAATTGGCGCATTGGTAGTGGCTGCACTGTCCGGTTGCGCGGGCTCGAAGATGAAAGACGCGCGCGCAGGTCAGCCTTACAAGACCCTGGCGTCGGACAAGGCCACGCTGGTGGTTGCCCAATGCATTCAGTTCGGCTGGCAGGACGAAGCGGTATTTGGCGTAGACGCCGGGGGCTTCAAGGAACCTCTTGAGGCGGGTGGTTTTACCGTCTACACCACCGGCGGCGATTATTTTGTCGACGTGCGCGCCGCAGGCGCGGGTTCCAGCGTGAACTACTACGCGGCCCAGGACACGATGCCGGCTAAACGCCGTTTGGCTGCACTCGCAACCTGTCTGTAATCCTTTGCCTTAGTGATATTCGGAAATGCCCGGCGGGACAGCTGGCAGGCATTGGCTTATCATTCTTTCCGCTCGCTCGACGTGATAGCTCTTTGCCAGTACACGGATGTCGAGGCCGAAACGTCGGGCGGGCCTCCTTTCTTCTTAGCGTGGCATGTAGCCCAGGTGCCAGCGCCGAGGAATCTTCAGCGACACCAACCCCAGCAAGGCGGCCAATGCGCCACTGACCAGCAGCGCCTTGAGGCCAAGCTGATGCTCCAGCACCGCGCCGATCACCGCGCCCACAAACATCCCGGCCCACGGCACCAGTTGCACCCGCCAACCGTTGCGTCGCTCCCCGAGCATCCAGCGCCCGAGCCCGCGCCCAAAACGTGACAGCGCACCGGTCACATACGTCAGGCCTACCGGCAGGCCGTTGACCTCTTCCACCGCGGCATTGAGCATGCCCATGGCCGTAATCGCTGCCAGCAGCGCAGGCAAGGCATCGTCATAGGGCCACACGGCTGCGCCACACAACAAGGTGGCGATGCACATCAGCAACGGCAGTGCATGCCGCCGACTGAGCCGGCTGACCACCACGCCCAAGGCGTTGCCGACCACAAACACCAGCACCAGCAACAGCAAGCGCCCGGTCAGGCCGAGGTCACCTGCGCTGATCGCCACCGCCAGGCGCGTGGTGTTACCGCTCATGAACGAGACAAAATCACCGCTGGCCATAAAGCCAATCGCATCGGTCATGCCTGCCAGCACGGAAAGGCTGGCCACCAGCATCAAACCGACCCGCCCGCGCCAGCGTTGGCGATGGGCGAGCGCCGCATTGGCGTAAGGTCTGTGGGATGAAGGCAGCATGGGGCCGGGCTCCTCGGTGAGATTATTCGGCCACCACCGTAGTGCGCTTTGGTTGCGCATGCAATGACCTCAGACACACACCAGTCGCCATCCCGCTGGCTGCCAGATCAAGTGATGGGTTGGCCGAATCGCCTGCACAAACGCTTCGTCGTGTGACACCGCGACCACTGCGCCAGTAAAACCTTGCAGTGCCTGTTCAAAAGCCAGCACCGATTCCAGGTCCAGATGGTTAGTCGGCTCGTCCAGTAGCAGCAGTTGCGCCGGTACTTCACGCCACAAGGCAATCGCCATCGCAGCCTTCAAACGCTCACCGCCACTCAGTCGGCCGACGGGTTGAGTGACGCGCACGGCATCCAGTTGCAGCAAGGCCAGGCGCGTGCGCAGTTGCGCTTCGGCCAGCGGAGTGTCGAGTAGATTGAGCTGCTCCACGATGCAACGCTGATCGTCCAACAGCGCGAGCTGTTGATCGATATACGCACAGGGTACGTGCACCGCACAGTCGCCGCTGACCGCCTGCCATTGGCCCGCAAGCAGTTTGAGCAACGTGGATTTGCCGCACCCATTTGGGCCGCGCACGGCCACGCGTACCGGGCCCATCAGGTCGAGCGTGACGTACGCCGAAGGTTGCCGTGGGTCGAGCCATGGCAGTTGGGCGTTTTCCAGCGTCAATACGTGTCGTCCGTTGGGCAGGGCCGAACCGGGCAGTGCAAGCAGGGTGGGGCTTTCATCGACAACACGCGCATAGGCTTCGCGAACGTGCCCATCAAGCTCGTTTTTATACGCGTGATGAGCGCTGCGGACCGTGCTGACGATTTCTTTGGCAGCGCCTTTCCAGCGGGCCTTGGTAAACCGCGAGACATTGGCGGTCTCCGCGTGTTTGCGCGCGTGGGCGGCACTGCGTTGCAGGCTGTCGTGATCCTTTTGCAGGCGCTTGCGTTCGCGACTGCGATCCAGGCGAGCGTGCTCAAGTGCGGCAACCGCAGCCTGTTGTTCGGTGTCGCGTTGCCGGCGATAGGCATCATAATTGCCGCCGTACACCCGTGCGCCGAGGGGCGAAAGCTCGATGATGCGCGCCAGGGTATTGAGCAACTGCCGATCATGGCTGACCACCACCAGGCCACCACGCCAATCGCCCAGGATGTTCAGCAGCCATTCGCGGCCGGCGCTGTCGAGGTGATTGGTGGGCTCATCCAGCACCAGCAAATCCGGCGCCGCCAGCAGCGCACCTATCACGGCGACCCTGGCCTGTTGGCCGCCACTCAACTGATCGGCCGGGGCGTCAAAACCGAGTGCTTGCAAACCTGCGCTATCAAGTGCTGCGCGCAGACGTTCGGCAAGGTCCCAACGATCGTCGATCACTTCAAGGTCATCGGCTTGGGGCTCGCCCACGGCCATGCGCTCAAGCGCGGCCAGGGCCTCGGCGGTGCGGGTGAAACAGGCGACGCTTGCTCCCGCTTCAACCACCGGGTTCTGTGCGACGTACGCCACGCGGGCCTTACGGTCGAGCGTGCCGGAGGAGGGCGTCAGCGCCCCGGCGATCAACTTCGCCAGGATACTTTTGCCGCGACCATTACGGCCGACAATCCCGGTGGGCGTGTGATCAATCGACAGGTTCAAATCTTCCAGCAGGGTCTCGCCATTGGCGAACTGGAAGGCCACGTGTTGCAGGGATACGAGTACGGGCAGCCGTTTGACGTCAGTCATCAGCACCTCCAAAAAAATGTCGAACAGGCCAACAAGCGCGCCGGGTGGCTCGTTGCAGATACATTTTGGAAGGCTTAGTTGTTCACGTCGGCGGTCATCCCGTGAGTCAGAAGGGACGCGAAGGCTAACGCACCTTGGCGTTCTTCGGCAAGTCAGCGGCCAATTGTTCGAGGAACATCGCCAGGGCGACTTCCTCGGCTTTCAAGCCCGTGCGCTTGCGCGGTTTTGGCAAACTGGACAGTTCACCCAGGCTGAAATGCTCCAGCACCGCCGGGTGGATATAGCACTTGCGGCACACTGCCGGGGTGTTGCCCAGTTGCTTGGCGACATCCTTGACCATGGCCACTACATGCCGCTTGGCGTCGGATTCCGGTTGCCACGCCAATTCTCGCAGCACCGCCAGTGCCATCGCGGTACCGGCCCAGGTGCGGTAGTCCTTGGCGGTGAAGTCGGCGCCGGTCAGGCTGTGCAAATACGCATTCACGTCGTGGGAGCTGACCGTGTGGCGCTCGCCGGCTTCGTCCAGGTACTGAAACAGGTTCTGCCCCGGCAATTCCAGGCAGCGCTTGACCACCGTGGCCAGGCGTCGGTCCTTGACGCTGATCTGATGCTCGACGCCGCTCTTGCCGCGAAACTGGAACTGGATCTCGCTGCCCTTGACGTCCACATGCCGGTTGCGCAGGGTGGTCAACCCGTAGGATTTGTTGTCGCGGGCGTATTGGGTGTTGCCGACACGGATCAGCGTGGCATCCAGCAGCATCACCACCGTGGCCAGGACTTTCTCGCGCGTGAAGCCTGGGGCGGCGATTTGCGCCTCCAGTTGCTTGCGCAGTTTGGGCAAGGCATTGCCGAATTCCTGCAGCCGCGAATACTTGTCGGTGTCGCGCACCTCACGCCAGCGCGTGTGGTAGCGGTACTGTTTACGACCGCGCGCATCGCGGCCGGTCGCTTGCAGATGGCCGCGCGGGTCGGCGCAGATCCACACGTCGGTGTAGGCCGGCGGCACGGCCAGGGCATTCAGGCGTTTGATTTCCTCGGCATCGGTGATGCGCAGGCCTTTGGCGTCGACATACTGAAATTTGCCGCGCAGCTTTTTACGGCGAATGCCGGGCTGGGTGTCGTCAACGTAATGCAGGTCGCGGGGCAGGTCGGCAGTCAGGGCAGAGTCGGGCATCGTGCAAATTCCTTGGCAACGGATCAGGCCGGTATGTCTGATTGACCGCAGGGTTTTGCGCGCGTGCCAAAAAGTTAAGCGAGTACCGCCACTGCCTTGATTTGCGCCCACAGCGTCTGGCCGGGATGCAGTTGCAACTGGTCGCGGGAGAAGCGGGTGATGCGCGCCAACAGCGGCGTACCCCCGGCGTCCAGGCGCACCAGCACATGGGCGCTGTTATCCGCCGAAATGTCCTGAGTGACCGTCACCGGCAGGCGGTTGAGGATGCTGGTGTGTTCCTCAGCCTGCAGGCTGAGGCTGACGTCTCGGGCCTGCACCTTGATGCGTAGCTGTTTGCCCAACGCCAGCGGTGTATGGGCGACGCGCATGCTCAACGCACTGTCGGGCAACTGCAGGGTGAGCAACTGATAATGCTCGTCATATGCGCTGACGCTGCCATTGATGACCACGCCGGCGTCATCGCCCAAGGCCAGGGGTAAATCCAGGCGCGCCAGGGTCTCGCCGATGGGGCCGCTGGCCAGGGCCTTGCCGTCGCTGAGCAATACGATGTGATCGGCCAGCCGCGCCACTTCGTCCTGGGCATGGCTGACGTACAGCACCGGGATTTCCAGTTCGTCGTGCAGGCGCTCGAGGTACGGCAGGATCTCGCTTTTGCGTTGGCTGTCCAGGGCCGCCAGCGGTTCATCCATCAACAACAGCCGGGGGCTGGTGAGCAATGCGCGGGCGATGCCGATGCGCTGGCGCTCGCCGCCGGACAAATGCTGCGGGTGGCGCTCGAGCAGGTGGCCGATGCCGAGCAATTCGGTCGCGTGGGCCATGTCCACATGACGCAGCCTGCGTGGGATGCGCTTGAGGCCGAACTCCAGATTGGCGCGTACCGACAGATGAGGAAACAGGCTGGCTTCCTGGAACACATAGCCCAAGGCACGTTTGTGCGGCGGCACAAACAGCCCCTTGCGACTGTCTTGCCAGACCTCATCATTGACCTGGATAAACCCGTCTTCGGCGCGCTCCAGCCCGGCGATACAGCGCAGGCAAGTGGTTTTGCCGGAACCGGAATGGCCGTACAGCGCGGTGACACCGCGGCCGGGCAAATGCAGGTCGACGTCCAGCGCAAAGGCGGAATAGTGAAGGTTCAGGCGTACCTCAATCATCGATCAGTTCCAGCCCATCTTGGTTTTACGGCTGGAGTAGAGCGCCAGCAACACGAGGAAAGCGAAGACCACCATGGAACCCGCCAGCCAATGGGCCTGGGCATACTCCATGGCTTCGACGTGGTCGTAGATCTGCACCGAGACCACGCGGGTTTTGTCGGGAATGTTGCCGCCGATCATCAGCACCACGCCGAACTCACCCACGGTGTGGGCGAAGCCGAGAATCGATGCAGTGATAAACCCTGGGCGCGCCAGAGGCAGGATCACCGTGAAAAAAGTATCCCAAGGATTGGCGCGCAAGGTTGCGGCCACTTCCAATGGGCGAGTGCCGATGGCGGAGAAGGCGTTTTGCAACGGCTGCACCACAAACGGCATGGAGTAGATCACCGAGCCAATCACCAGCCCGGCAAAACTGAAGGTCAGGGTGCCCAGGCCCAGCCATTGGGTGAACTGGCCGAAGTAACCATGGGGGCCCATGGTCAACAGCAGGTAGAAACCGATCACCGTCGGTGGCAACACCAACGGTAACGCGACAATCGCCCCGATGGGGCCGCGCCACGCGGAACGGGTGCGCGACAGCCACAGCGCAATCGGAGTGCCGATGACCAGCAGGATCACGGTGGTCAGTGACGCCAGCTTGATGGTCAGCCAGATCGCGGAAAAATCGGCACTCGACAGCGGCATTTAGTTGGCCAGCTCGTAACCGTAGGACTTGATCACCGCGGCGGCTTTCGGACCTTTGAGGTACTCGACCAGGGCTTTGGCAGCGGCGCTGTCTTTACCTTTGGCGAGGATCACGGCGTCCTGTTTGATCGGGTCATGCATGGCCGCCGGGACGATCCAGGCCGAGCCGCTGGTGACTTTACCGTCTTTGTAGATCTGCGACAGGGCAACAAAGCCCAGTTCGGCATTGCCGGTGGACACGAATTGATAGGCCTGGGTGATGTTCTGGCCTTCGACGATCTTGTCCTTGACCTTGTCGGTCAGGCCTTCTTTAGCCAGCACTTGAGTGGCGGCCAGGCCATACGGGGCGGCTTTCGGGTTGGCGATGGACAGGTGCTTGAATGCATTCTTTTTCAGCACGTCACCTTTGGCATCCACATAGCCTTCTTTCGCCGACCACAGTGCGAGGGTACCGACTGCGTAGGTGAAGCGCGATCCTTTGACGGTGTCGCCTTCGGTTTCGAGTTTTTGCGGGGTGGTGTCATCAGCGCTGAGGAACACTTCGAACGGTGCGCCGTTCTTGATCTGCGTATAGAACTGACCCGTGGCGCCGTAGGCCGCGACCAGTTTGTGGCCGGTGTCTTTTTCGAAGTCAGCCGCGATCGCCTGGATCGGGGCGGTGAAGTTGGCGGCGACGGCGACCTGCACTTCATCGGCTTGGGCCGAGCCAAAGGCAAAGGCGGCAATAACGGTTACCAGGGCAGTGGGGGCCAAGCGTGAGGCGCGGATCATCATGAAGCAACTCCTTTGGACGTTGTACGGCTTGTTATAGGCAGAAGGCGTTACCGCTATGTATGGGAATATATAGCGGTTGGCCATAGCCGGTACAGTGCAAAGTTGTTCCCAGTGTCAGTCGCGCTTGAGCTTGGCCAGCGCCTGCTCGGCCAACTGGCGCGTCAGGTCATAAGTGGAAAGCTCTTTACCCAGGCGCAGCGCCTGGCCTGACCACAGGTTGCTGAAACCCGCTTCATCCTTGGCCTTGAGCGGCATCAAGGCGCCGCCGGAGGTGGGGAAGGCAGGGGCCGCCGGGTTGATCGCGCCGAGTTCACGCATTACGCGGTTGACGATACCGCGTGCCGGGCGGCCGGTGAACAGGTTGGTCAGGGCCGTCTCGCTGGCCTGGGCGTGACGCAGTGCAAAGTGGTGGGAGGCGGTTACGTTGGCTTCGGGGGTGAACAGGTACGCGGTACCGATTTGGACGGCCGACGCCCCCAGCGCAAATGCCGCGACAATCCCGCGCGCATCACCGATACCGCCGGCAGCAATCACCGGCACGCTCACGGCGTCGACAATTTGCGGCACCAACGCCATCAGGCCGATCTGGGTATTAAGGTCGTCGCTGAGAAACAAACCACGATGCCCGCCAGCCTCTATGCCCATCGCAATGATTGCGTCGCAACCATGCTGTTCCAGCCAGATGGCCTCTTCTACGGTGGTGGCCGATGACAGCACCTTGGCCCCGGTGGCTTTTACCCGGTCGAGCAAGGCTTTTTCCGGCAGGCCAAAATGAAAACTCACCACTTCGGGACGAAACTCCTCGACCACTTTGCAGGCGGCTTCGTTGAATGGCTCGCGGTTGGAAACGGGGGTTGGCGCATCAAAATCGGCGCCGAGTTCGCGGTAGTAGGGCTCCAGCAAATCCTTCCAGTGGCGATCACGCACTGCATCAGCAGCAGGCGGTTGATGGCAGAAGAAATTGACGTTAATGGGGCGCGAGCTTGCCTGGCGGATGGTGGTCAAGGCGTCGCGCAGTTGCTCGAGACTCAGCGCGGCAGCCGGCAGAGAACCCAGCCCGCCTGCGTTATTGGCGGCGATGACCATGGCGGTGGTGGTCCCGACAGCCATGGGCGCCTGGATAATAGGCACTTCAATGCCCAGCAGGTCGAGAATTCGGGTGTCTGGCCAGGTGCTCATGGGATGCGTCTCCAGCAGTAGTAGGTCTTTTCGCTGTTTTAACAGGGCCCTTGGCACCCGGCCAGTCTGTTTTATTCACTGGACGAAGTCGAGATTTCGTGTAGCGCCGTCAGTCGATGGCCTCGCCCAGCACCGCATGAATGCGCTCAGCGATATGCGCCGCATGGGTTTCCAGGGCGAAGTGGCCGGTGTCCAGTAACTCGACCACGGCATTCGCGTTGTCCCCTTTGTAAGCGTGGGCGCCAGGCGGGATGAAGAACGGATCGTTCTGGCCCCAAATCACCAGCGTGGGCACCTGTGTGGCTTTGAAGAACGCCTGGAACGCCGGGTACTGCGTGAGGTTGTTACGGTAATCGAGGAACAGGTCCAGTTGGATCTCGTCATTGCCGGGACGCTGCATCAACAGCACATCAAGCATGTAGGACTCGGGCGCAACCCGCTCCGGCTGACTCACACCGTGCAGGTACTGGTAGCGCGTGCCCTCCAGGCTGATCACCGCCGTGCGGATCACCTCGCGATTGGCCTGGCTCGGCTCGGCCCAATAGGCCCGAATCGGTGCCCAGGCATCGCCCAAGCCTTCCAGGTAAGCGTTGCCGTTTTGCGAGACCAGCGCGCTGACCCGCTCCGGATGTGCCACTGCCAGCCGCAGGCCCACGGGTGCACCGTAATCGAACACGTATAGCGCGTAGCGGGACAGCTTCAGCGCATCGACGAAATGCCCGACAGTGACCGCCAGGTTATCGAAGCTGTAGTGATAAGCACGCTCGGCAGGGATTTCGGTGAAGCCGAAGCCCGGCAAGTCTGGCGCGATAACCCTGAAACGTGTGGCGAGCAGCGGGATCAGGTCGCGGTACATATGGGAGGAGCTGGGAAAACCATGCAGCAGCAATATCACGGGTGCGGCCGGGTCGCCGGCTTCACGGTAGAACATGCGAACGCCATCGGCATCGACGTGGTGGTAGCGAACGACAGGGGCTTGGATAGACATGACTGGATCACCTTTTGTAACTTGATTAAGTATTATTACGGGTTACCTTTTTAAAAAAGCTGCGCCCAATTATGTAACCTGTCAAATAAATAATTCAGGTTAGCTATTCGTCTGGTGTAACTACCCTTGCATGAAAATAGCGGTTACGATTGCGCGGTGATCAAGAGGACGAATCATGGCCATCCCTACGCCCCCAGCCACACCCTTGGAACCCTATGTGCTTGCCGATGACCCGGTGTTGGACATGCTCAATACCCTGGCGAATATCGACGGCATGCCGTGGGATTTCTGGCAGGCCGATGCTGACGTCCAGCGCTGGTTAGTGCGTTTGGCGTGGGTTCAGGAAGGGCGTCTTCCCACGTTTGAGGAGGGCGCCTTACTCGCTGCCGCACGTGAGTTGCGCGAGGTGATTCGTGACCTCGTCGCGACACGCAAGCACGGTCAAGTGGGCGATCCTGCGGCGCTCAACAGTTTTTTGCGCAAGGCGGTCAGCCATCCACAGCTGGTCTGGCCGGCGTCCGGAGCGCCTCTGTTGGAGCGCCAACGCAAATTGCAGACGGCGGAGCAATTTTTGTCGCCGATTGCCGAAGCCGCAGCTAACTTATTGGTGGCCGGCGATTTCAGTTTGATTCGCCGGTGCGAGCATCCGGAATGCGTCCTGTGGTTTTATGATCGGACCAAGGCCCACAAGCGTCGTTGGTGCAGCATGGCCTTGTGCGGTAACCGGCATAAAGTCGCCGAATTCCGTAAACGTCAATTGAAGCGTTGAAAGGAGAGGGCTTTGCAAGCAATCAAGGAACAGGTCGTGGCGGCAATCAGGGTGTCGGGCTTGCAAGTGCGGACCCGAAATGCCGATGAAATGCAGCCCGCGAGCGCGAAAATCGGCCCAATGTGGCAACGGTTTTTTGAGGAGGGGCTGTACCAGGCAATCCCGGGCAAGCACCCCGACTCGCCGGTGTACGGGGTGTACAGCGGCTATGAGTCGGATGCGAGTGGTTTTTTTGATGTGACGGCGGGTGTTGCCTCCGTTGCACCGGCGCAAGGCTTTGAAAGCCTGGTGATCGAGCCGGGCCGTTATTTGGTGTTTGAGGCGCGCGGGCCAATGCCGGATGCAATCATTGCTACCTGGCAACAAGTCTGGGCTTATTTCGCAAAGCCGGGTGTCGAGTCGCGGGCGTTTGTCACCGACTTCGAGGTCTATCAGGCAGACGAAGAGGCACGGATTTATATCGGTATCCGCTAGCGCATTACTGGCGTTCGCGCTCCAGCAGCTGCCGCTTGCGTTCTACGCCCCAGCGGTAGCCCGACAACTCACCGTTGCTGCGCACCACGCGATGGCAGGGAATCGCCACCGCCAGGCTGTTGGCTCCACAGGCCTGGGCCACGGCGCGAAAGGATTTGGGTGCGCCGATACGCTCGGCAATCTGCGCATAGCTGGCGGTGCTGCCCAGCGGAATTTCGCGCAGCGCCCGCCATACTCGCTCCTGAAAGGCCGTACCGCGTAAGTCCAGGGGCAAATCCAACCCCAGCGCAGGCGCTTCGATAAAGCCCACGACGTGGGCAATCAGCTGTTCGAAGTTGCGGTCCGCGCCCACCAATTGTGCCTGGGGAAATTGATCCTGCAGGTCACGCACCAGTTTGTCCGGGTCATCCCCCAGCAAAATCGCACACACACCGCGTTGACTTTGCGCCACCAGAATCGCCCCCAATGAGCATTGGCCCACGGCAAAGCGAATCTCGCTGTTAGTGCCGCCGGCCCGGTAATCAGTCGGCGTCATGCCCAGTAACTGATCGGCGGACTCATAAAAGCGGCTGTTGGAGTTGAAGCCGGCGTCATACAGCGCTGCTGTGACGGAATGCTCGCCCATGAGGCCGTCGCGCATTTTGCGCGCGCGCAGGGCGCTGACATAACCTTTGGGGGTCAGGCCGGTGATGGCTTTGAATACGCGGTGGAAATGGAACGCGCTCAACCCGACCAGGCAGGCGATTTCATCCAGGCTGGGTGGTGTTTCGGCCTGTTCTATGTACCGGCAAGCCGCTGCCACCAACTGCGCATGGTGCGCGGCCAGTTGGGTCTGGTCACCGGAGGCGCGTTTGCTCGGGCGATAACCGGCAGCCTCGGCCTGCTCGGGGGTGTCGAAGAATTCGATGTTTTGCGGGCGTGGCAAACGCGAGGCACTGCTGGGGCGGCAATACACGCCTGTGGTTTTTACGCCGTAGACAAACAGCGTGTCTGCCTTGGCATCGCGGGCGATGATGGCGGCCCAGCGGGGGTCGTGTTCGTTGTTCATGGCCTGCACTCTTGACGGATCAGGGGCAGATTAGCCGCACCGGTCATACTCGGCACTCCGAAGCTTGCGGTCAAATCAGCCGGCGGTACGAAAGGTCAGGTTGATGCGTTGTGGGCCCATGACCGGATGCACGCCTTCCTTAATCGGCATCACCCCATGAAAACGCAGGCGATCGACGCCGCCCCAGACCACGATATCACCGTGGAACAAGGAAATTTTCTGGGTCTTGCTGCTGCGCTCAGGGCCGCCGAACAGGAAAATCGCCGGCAGCCCCAACGACACGGAAACCACCGGGGCGTTGTAGCTGCGCTCGTTTTTATCCTGATGCAGGGACATCTTGGCCCCTGGCACATAGCGGTTGATCAGGCAGGCATCCGGGGAAAACTCGCTGAAACCGGCCTCGGCTGCCGCAAGCGTGGCGAGCTCGCGCAGGGCGCTGGGCATGGCTGGCCAGGGTTGCTGGCTGCGCGGGTCGAGAGGGCTGTAGCGATAGCCGGCGGTGTCGGTGGTCCAGCCCAGTTCGCCGCAACTGCTCAGCGCTGCTGACATGGTAAAACCGCCGGGCGTGACCATTTGCCGAAACGGCGCTTGGGCCAGCACCTGCCGAAGCTCCGGTAGCAGGCGTTCAATCCAGGGCAGGGCATAGCCCCTCAGTACGTAAGACTCTTCGCCAATCTGTTCGCGCCTTGCAGGCTGCTGCAACGCATCCTCGGCGAACAGGTCGGCAGTCGGCCCTGGCATGACTTACAGCGCCTTACTCACATTGATGTCAGTGATTTCGTCGCTGGCACCGTGGATTTTCGCCAGGGCCTGTTTGGCCTCTTCGACGCTGTTGGTGAGCAATTGTGCGAACTCAAAGCGACGTTCGCCGTTGAGCTTGTACTTGATGACGTATTTAGTCGTGGTGGTCACAGCTATTTTCCTGTCGAGGGTTCGGATCAGCTCAGTTTGGTGCTGGTGCGACGAACGATGCGGATCTTGTGGGACAACGCGGGTTTGCGGGTAACGCTGATGGCGCGACGCGTGACTACGTCCAGGGTGATGTTCCAGAAACCGGTGCTGGGTGCAGTGATTTTTGCCGGGAATTTGTCGAAGGCGCCGCCGTGGTAGGTGTGGCGGCCGCCGTTCTTGAAGCTGCGAAAATTGGCATCGCTCATCAGGCGAATATTGCAGGTCTGCGAGCATTCGATGACAACGATGTCGCCCTCGTTGAGGTGCTCGCGCTGGTGGATGAATTTCATGGGGTGTCTCCAGAAGGGCTTTTTCTGAAAAATCAGAATGATACGTAGGTTAAGATAGAGTTTATCAGCCCCAGCGCGTTTATTATCGGGTCGTCGTCGACGACTTCGACAATTTAAAACAGTTATTTACCGAGTTTTCAGAGATAAATCCTACATTGGCGGGAGAAATTTACTCTCTAAGCTGTCGTAGGGTCTTTATCGGAGGTTTTAGTATGAAGTGGAGTGTGTTGGTTCTGGCCTTGGCGATAGGTGGATGTGCTTCGGTTGCAGATATCAAGCAGACCCCGCCAACGTTGGTGGTCATTTCCGGGAAAAAACCGCCGGAATATGCTGCGTGTGTGGTGCGCAAGCTGGCTGCGACCCGTCGCCCGCCGCAGATCGAGCCACATAAGGAGGGTGTACAGGTGATTGTGCCGCAGAAATTCTCGGCCGACCCTTCGGCAATTTTCGAGATTGAAGAGCGCTCCAGCGGCAGCAGCATCAAGCTCTATGAGAGCATGTCCAATGTCCCGATCCGCCCAGGTGATATCAAGAAAGCCGCGGAGGATTGCATTTCCGGCTGAGCCTGAGGCTCACCCACGCCGTTGAATCCGATAGAAAAGCCTGACGCTACGATAGCGGCGTCAGGCTTTTTTTTGCGTTGATGTCAGGTGTTGTCGACAAAGGATCATTACCCTGCGATTTGTAGATCCGTTAAACTGTCGGTCATCCAATCCAAAAAAATGCCGCGCAAGCCTTGAGAATGCGCGGCATTTGTCTTTTCTGGAAACCGTCATGAAACGTGAACACGTCACCGCCCGCCATGCCGAGGGCCAAATCTCGGCCACCCATGTCATCCAGAATCCTGCCCACCTGGGCGAGTGGATCGTATTTTTCAAGAAAAGCGGCGGTCGCAGTTTTTTCCTGGTGGATGAGCACGATGAAGTCGAATCATTTGCGCGCCTGGATGACCTGATCGAAATCCTGCGCGGCCTTGGCATCAAGTTCGCTGAAATTCATCTGTAGCCATCGGGTTTACTTGCAGACGACAACCACGCTGCGGCTCTTGAAGTTACCCACATCTTTGCCCAGGGTCTTGTCGCTTTCCTTCAGTGCCGGCGTGCCTTCAGTGCCGACGATGCGGTAGCCGGTGCCTGCGCAGGAAGCATCGGCTTTTTCGTAGCAGCTGGCCCACGAGTTCGCCTCGCCCGAGCAGTCGATGGTCAGGCCTTGCTCGCCATTTTTCAGGTAAGTGTCGGAAGTGGTGGTGCAGCCGGCCATCAGCGCCAGTAGTGCAGGCAGTGCCAGAATCTTGTTCATAGTGGAATCGTCGTCGAGGGTGTTGGAGGGGCGCTGACACTGTCGTGGGGCGTTTGCGCAAGATTATAGCGAACTGCCACCTAGGTACAGCCGATCACAAAAAAGCCCCGATCACCGGGGCTTTGTGCAAAGGGCTTTGATGCTTACTTACCCTTAGGTCTTTTGCTCGACGCGTGGCCGGCTTCGTCCACAAACACTTCGGCTACTGCAGCAGCCTGGCTTTCGGTCGCAAATGCCCCGGCGACGCTGTCTCCGTGGAAGTTGATCAAGTGCCAGCCGTCCGCTCGCTTTGTGATCAGGTAGCCGTTTACGCCTTTGGGTTCTGACATCTATCAATCTCGTGGTGTGGTTCAAGCGCGTAATGATAGCGCCAAACGCCCTGCAAGCGCGCAAGTTGTTGCAGGTCAGTGCCTTGCGTCGAAAAGCGTGCTAAAACGGTTACAGCCCTTTTAAACAAAGGGGTCAAGGCGTGTTTTGTCGTGCCGTTGGTAATGCCCCTTGTAGGATCAGCGGAACTTACGCGTACATTTTTTCTCTATGTTGACATCGCAACGCCAGCAGGACCCATTGTAAGGTGACTGCGGCCTCATTAGACTGCGCCGAATTCCGTACGCACAGCCCTTTGTAAGGACTCATATGATCAAGAAATGCTTGTTCCCAGCAGCCGGTTACGGCACTCGCTTCTTGCCAGCGACCAAAGCCATGCCTAAAGAGATGCTGCCGGTGGTGAACAAGCCACTGATTCAGTACGGCGTCGAAGAGGCGCTGGATGCCGGTCTGAACGAAATTTCCATCGTTACCGGCCGCGGTAAGCGCGCGCTGGAAGACCACTTCGACATCAGCTACGAGCTGGAAAACCAGATCAAGGGCACCGACAAGGAAAAATACCTGGTCGGTATCCGTAAATTGCTCGACGAGTGCTCGTTCTCCTACACCCGTCAGACCCAGATGAAAGGCTTGGGCCACGCGATCCTGACCGGCCGCCCACTGATCGGTGACGAACCGTTCGCCGTGGTACTGGCGGATGACCTGTGCGTTAACCTGGAAGGCGACGGCGTACTGACCCAGATGGTCAAGCTGTACCAGAAATACCGCTGCACCATCGTTGCGGTTCAAGAGGTCGATCCTCAGGAAACCAACAAGTACGGCGTGATCGCCGGTGATGACATTGGTGATGGCCTGATTCGCGTGCGTGACATGGTTGAAAAGCCAGCGCCGGAAGATGCACCTTCGAACCTGGCCATCATTGGCCGTTACATCCTGACCCCGGACATCTTCAAATTGATCGAAGAAACCGAGCCAGGCAAGGGTGGCGAGATTCAGATCACTGACGCCCTGTTGAAGCAAGCCAAAGACGGCTGCGTGATTGCCTACAAATTCAAAGGCCGTCGTTTCGACTGCGGTGGCGCTGAAGGCTACATCGAGGCGACCAACTTCTGCTACGAGCACTTCTACAAAACTGGCAAGGCTTACTGATTCACGGTTGCCTGACCTGTTTTAAGAGAAAGCCACCTTCGGGTGGCTTTTTCGTTTTTCAGCCCCATCTAAATCGGTATGCTGATGTCCTGCCGAGGAGAGTGAAATGGCCTACGATTTTGATCTGTATGTAATTGGTGCCGGTTCTGGCGGTGTTCGCGCGGCGCGCTTTGCCGCAGGCTTTGGTGCCAAGGTGGCCGTGGCGGAAAGCCGCTACCTGGGCGGCACGTGCGTTAACGTTGGCTGCGTGCCGAAGAAGCTGTTGGTGTACGGCGCGCATTTTGCCGAAGACTTTGAGCAGGCCAGCGGTTTTGGTTGGTCGCTGGGCGCAGCGAACTTTGATTGGGCGACCTTGATCGCCAACAAGGACCGCGAAATCAATCGCCTCAATGGCATCTACCGGAATCTGCTGGTTAACAGTGGCGTGACCTTGCATGAAGGGCACGCACGCCTGGTTGATCCGCACCAGGTGGAAATCAATGGCGAGCGTTACACCGCCAAGCACATTTTGATCGCTACGGGTGGCTGGCCGCAGATCCCGGAGATCCCGGGGCGTGAACACGCCATTGGCTCCAATGAGGCGTTCTTTCTGAAAGAATTGCCTAAGCGCGTGCTGGTCGTTGGCGGTGGTTACATTGCAGTTGAATTCGCGGGTATTTTCCATGGCTTGGGCGCACAGACGACGCTGCTGTATCGCGGCGATCTGTTCCTGCGCGGCTTTGATGGCTCGGTGCGTACGCACCTGAAGGAAGAGTTGACCAAGCGCGGCCTGGACCTGCAATTCAATGCCGATATCGAGCGTATCGACAAGCAAGCAGACGGCAGCCTCAAGGCGACCCTGAAAGATGGGCGTGTGCTGGAGGCCGATTGCGTGTTCTACGCCACCGGTCGCCGTCCGATGCTGGACAACCTGGGGCTGGAGAATACCGGTGTCACCCTGGACGAGCGCGGTTTTGTTGAAGTGGATGACCTTTACCAAACCGCTGAGTCGTCGATCCTGGCCATCGGTGATGTGATTGGTCGTGTGCAATTGACGCCGGTGGCCCTGGCTGAAGGCATGGCGGTGGCCCGTCGTCTGTTCAAGCCAGAACAGTACCGCCCGGTGGATTACGCGATGATTCCGACGGCGGTGTTCAGCCTGCCGAACATCGGCACCGTCGGCTTGAGCGAAGAAGAAGCGAAGAAGAACGGCCACAAGGTGCAGGTCTTTGAAAGCCGCTTCCGACCTATGAAGCTGACGCTGACCGATTGCCAGGAAAAAACCCTGATGAAACTGGTGGTCGATGCCGACACCGACAAAGTCCTGGGTTGCCACATGGTCGGGCCGGATGCCGGCGAGATCGTTCAGGGGCTGGCGATCGCGCTCAAGGCGGGCGCGACCAAGCAACATTTCGACGAAACCATCGGCGTGCATCCTACGGCGGCGGAAGAATTCGTCACCATGCGCACGCCTGTGGTGGACTGATCAGGTCTCGGGCGTTGCCTCTGGCGTCGTTGCAACGACGGCCGCCAGGCGCAATGCCTCGATACTGGCCTGGGCCTTGATAAGGTCCAGTTCCAGGGTTTTGTTGGCCTGCTGGTGTTCGCTCAGCGCTTGCTGGCGTGACTGGCTCTCCAGTACGGCAACCCGCAGGCGCTCCTGAAGCAGGGTGCGCTCGCTCTCTATCAGGCTTGCCTGTTCGTTCAACTTAAGCTGCAAGGCCTGGTCTTTGCGGGTTTGCTCCTGCAGGGCGGCCAACTCCTTCGCCGTCACACGGTGTTCAATCAATAGCCGCTCATTGTCGCGGTGCAGTTGGGTGATTTCATCCTGGCGCACCATTGCGCTTTGCTGGGCTTGGCGCAGTTCCGCCTGGACCTGCTGCAACTGGCCTTCATGACGTCGCTGTTCCTGCTCGCGCTGCTCCTTGATTGCATTGCGGTAATGCTCGAGGGCTTCCCGGGCGTGCAGGTGCTTTTCTTCCAGCGAACGAATTTGTTCGTCCTTGTCGTTGATGCGTAATTCGTAATCGCTGCACGCCTGGCTGAGCCCGGCGTTACGGGTTTGCTCGGTTTGCAGGCTGGTGCTCGCGGTTTGCAGGGCAGCACTTTCTTCTGCGAGGGCAGCGGCCTGGATCGCAAATTGCTGATTGAGTTGGCTGTGAGCCTCTTCAAGCGCTTCCACCTGGGCGAGTAGGGCGGCTTTCTGTTGTTCGAACTGCGCCAACGCCAGGTCAATCGGCTCCTGGGCTTTTTCTTTAAGGCGCTGGGCCAGGCGTGCGACCAGCTCACCCAGTTCGTCGTCGATGGGCGCTTCGGTGATCGTCAGCCGGGTTTCGCTCTCGTCCAGCTCCTTCAAGTAACGGTGAATTGTGGTCTTTGAACCGGTATTGCCCATTTCGATGCGGACTGCGTCGATGCTCGGGTTCTCGCCGCGGGCAAGGATCGCCAGGCGTGCCGTTTGAACTACTGCTTTGTTTATGCCGCCGCGAGCCATGGAGTCTCCGTCGATTTAGTACTGTGTTATGTAGTATGTATGTACATACTGTAACACGAATAAAAATTCGTTTAAATTCATGATTTAACAGATGGGATATTGGCGTATTATCCCGTGTCATTGCGGTTTTGAGCGCCAATACACCCGTCTGCAGTACGAATAGGCCTTTCATGAGCGATCTGGATCGTTATCTCAATGCCGCCACCCGCGACAACACGCGGCGCAGCTATCGCGCGGCCATTGAGCACTTTGAGGTAAGTTGGGGTGGGTTCCTGCCCGCGACCAGCGATAGCGTGGCGCGTTATCTGGTGGCACACGCCGGGGTGCTTGCAGTCAACACCTTGAAGCTACGGCTCTCGGCATTGGCGCAGTGGCACACGAGTCAGGGCTTCCCTGATCCGACCAAGGCGCCGGTGGTGCGCAAGGTGCTCAAGGGCATTCGTGCGGTGCACCCGGCGCAGGAGAAACAGGCCGAACCGCTGCAGCTCAAGCACCTTGAGCAGGTGGTTGCGTCTTTGGCGGCGGAAGCGATTCAGGCACGTATTGATCAGGATCAGCCGCGATTGCTGCGCGCCAAGCGCGACACAGCGTTGATCCTGCTGGGCTTCTGGCGCGGTTTTCGCAGCGATGAGTTGTGCCGCCTGACGATCGAGCACGTGCAGGCGGTACCGGGCGCCGGCATCAGCCTGTATCTGCCGCGCAGTAAAAGTGACCGCGACAACCTCGGCAAGACCTACCAGACCCCGGCGTTGCTGCGGCTGTGCCCGGTGCAGGCCTACAGCGAATGGCTCAACGCGTCGGCGCTGGTGCGTGGCCCAGTGTTTCGCGGGGTAGATCGCTGGGGCAACCTGGGCGAGGAGGGGCTGCACCCCAACAGCGTCATCCCGCTGTTGCGCCAAGCGCTGGAGCGCGCAGGCATTCCTGCCGACCTATACACCAGTCACTCGTTGCGCCGAGGCTTTGCCACCTGGGCCCATCGCAGCGGCTGGGATTTGAAGTCGTTGATGAGCTACGTCGGCTGGAGCGACATGAAATCCGCCATGCGCTATGTTGAAGCGACTCCCTTTCCGGGTCGTGCCGAGATAAAGGAAAATCAGGACATACGCCACGTAAAATAATGATATAGCTGAGATTTTCGTTTTTTCTGTATTGCCTCCACTCGTCCTGTGTTTAGCCGTCTATGCTGAAGCTTTTGCTTTTTCTTGAGGGACGAACTCTATGGCCTCCCTGGAGCGGACAGCCTATCCGAAGCTGCCGGCACATCTGTCGTCGAAAGAGCTTCATCAGAACTATTCGCTCTCAGAATCTGAGCTCGAATGGCTTTCTAGAACGGCTAAAAGCCCTGCGCTTACCATTGGGTTT
>NZ_JBJGXV010000089.1:0-269 GCF_045447295.1 Pseudomonas sp. O39 | reverse complement strand
CCACCGTACCAGGCGCAACGCAAACCGATGGGGCGGCCCATGTTGAGCTGGTTCTGGATGGCCGACATCTGCAGCGAGCCTTGATTCATGCCGTTGTAACTGCGCGTGATCCGAAGGGCGGAATCCAGGTAGCCATAGACGTTGCACGGTCCCGGCTGGTTGCAGCAGTTGCGGTCCAGCGCGTTGCTGGCGACACCGCACTGGGTCCAGGACCCGGTGCCGTAGTAGTTGCCGACCGACGCGGAAACAGCCGCCCAGCACCAGTTGGT
>NZ_JBJGXV010000088.1:0-285 GCF_045447295.1 Pseudomonas sp. O39 | reverse complement strand
AGTGCTCTTGTCGATGAACACGTCATCGCTTGGCGCTGGCACAGTCACAGTGCCGACGGTGTCGCCGGCTTTGATGGTGATCGTCGAGCCGTTGTCGAGTTTCAGGGTGACGTCGGTGCCCGCTTTATTGGAAAGCGTAGCGGTGTACGTAATTTGACCGCCTTCACTCACCTCGGACGGAGCCGTCAGGGTGACAGTGGTGGTGTCAGCAGTGCCCGGAGTGTCAGTCACAGTGGTGGTGACTTTATCGGTACCAGGGACCAGGTTTTCGAAATGCTCGCCGCC
>NZ_JBJGXV010000087.1:0-330 GCF_045447295.1 Pseudomonas sp. O39 | reverse complement strand
TGGGCACTGCGGCGAATGTGGCGGACGTAACCCAGGTCGATCAGTTACTGCACGGAGAAGAGACTTACGTCTCTGGCGATGCCGGTTACACCGGCGTCGAAAAGCGACCCGAGCATCAAGATCGCCAAATGATCTGGTCGATTACCGCTCGGCCAAGCAGTTATAAAAAGCATGCAAAGAAGAGCCTGATTGGGCGCATGCGTCGCAAAATCGAATACGCGAAAGCTCAACTGCGCGCCAAGGTTGAGCATCCGTTTCGCGTGATCAAGCGCCAGTTTGGTTATACAAAAGTGCGCTTCCGGGGCCTTGTTAAAAACACCGCGCAGCAGA
>NZ_JBJGXV010000086.1:0-339 GCF_045447295.1 Pseudomonas sp. O39 | reverse complement strand
ACAGCAGATCAAAATCAAAAGCAAAGCACGGCGGCCTGGTAGCCGACCTGAGTGGTTAGATCAAAAGCAAAACCGAGGCGGCCTGACAGCCGACCTGATCTTGGAAACTGAACTCAATCAACTGTGGGAGCGGCGGTGCGACGATTCGACTTGCTCGCGAAAGCGGTGTGTCAGTTACAAATAAGTTGACTGACACACCGCTTTCGCGAGCAAGCCCGCTCCCACAGTGGATCTCATTACATCAGGTAGCAGTAGTGTCGCTCTGCCCAGCTATTGATCTGCTTTTGCTTCAACCACTCAGGTCGGCTACCAGGCCGCCGTGCTCTGCTTTTGATCTGC
>NZ_JBJGXV010000085.1:0-339 GCF_045447295.1 Pseudomonas sp. O39 | reverse complement strand
CGTTACGCCTTTGATAGCGGTCGTTACGGTTTGGTCGCCTTTGTACACATCATTTGGAGCTACAACCGAAACGGTGCCGCTCGACTGGTTCACACCGATAGTGATGGTCTGGCCGTTGTCCAAGGTCACGGTCAGCGGGTTGGTGATGTTAGTCACCGCGTTACCCGACTTGTCGACCAGCGACGCGGTGTAGACGATGTTGCCGCCTTCGCCGACGGTAGTAGTAGCGGTCAGAACCACATCAACTTTATCGATGGTGTCGTTGATCGTGGTGGTCGCGCCGTTGCCAGCAACTTCCAGCTTCTCGAAGTTACCGCCAGCAGCGTCAGTGATCTTGAC
>NZ_JBJGXV010000084.1:0-352 GCF_045447295.1 Pseudomonas sp. O39 | reverse complement strand
CACCGTCGGGCAGGTTTTTTCGTACGAGACGGCCAGCATGGTCTCGCTCATAGCGGGTGACGAGCTGACTACCGTCATCACCATATTCGGTCTTTTCCGCCAGGTTGCCGTTGAGGTCGTAAACGTAGGCGGTACGCTGGCCGTCAAAACCGATTTCCTGCTGGATCAGGCCACTGGGGTGGTAAGCGAGCTGGTAGGTTTCGCCGACTTCATTCTCGATCGCGGTCAGCAGCAACCGTACGTTGTCGTAGCGGTAGTTGACTTGGCTGCCGTCGGCATTGATGCGGCGGCTGATCAGGTGCAGGCCGTCGGCGTATTCGTAGCGGGTGACGTGGCCCCGTTCATCGCGTTC
>NZ_JBJGXV010000083.1:0-367 GCF_045447295.1 Pseudomonas sp. O39 | reverse complement strand
TCCTTTTTCATCGTGTCCTTTTTCATCGTATCGTGGGACATCGTGTCTTTCTTCATCGTGTCATTGCTCATCGTATCGTCGGCGTGTACAACCGCGACGCCCACTGCCAGGCACATACCTAGGATTGCAGTCGTTAACCTTTTCATCGTGAAGCTCCTTGAGACTCAGGTTGCGAAAAAGCGCAGCCCGGTCTGCGCAATGGGGTTGCCATGGGCGTCAGCTACCACCGAACCAGTTGTAGCCCTGGTCTTCCCAGTAACCACCCGGATAGGTATTGGTGACGAAAATCGCTTGAATGTGCTTTGGGTTCTTGTAGCCAAGCTTGGTAGGCATGCGCAGCTTCATTGGAAAGCCATATTCACGCGGC
>NZ_JBJGXV010000082.1:0-402 GCF_045447295.1 Pseudomonas sp. O39 | reverse complement strand
CCCCCGGCAGTCTGCGTGCTGCCATAACCGGCAATCAGTGAGCTGTCGGAACCCGCAGTGCTCGTACTGCCGTAACCGGCAGTAAGATCACTGCCCACTTGAGCCGTTTGGGTACTGCCGTAACCGGCAGTCAGGGAGCTGTCTGTGCCGGCAGTCTGCGTACTGCCGTAACCTGCGATCAGTGAGCTGTCGGAGCCCGAAGTGCTTGTACTGCCGTAACCAGCGGTGAGATCACTGCCTTTGCGGGCTGTTTGGGTGCTGCCATACCCTGCGGTCAGAGAGCTTTCTCCGCCGGCCGTTTGCGTGCTCCCGTAGCCAGCGATCAGCAAACTGTCGGAGCCAGCGGTGCTCGTACTGCCATAACCGGCGGTGAGATCACTGCCTTCTTGAGCCGTCTGGGTG
>NZ_JBJGXV010000081.1:0-406 GCF_045447295.1 Pseudomonas sp. O39 | reverse complement strand
GGACAACGGCCAGACCATCACTATCGGTGTGAATCAGTCGAGCGGCACCGTTTCGGTTGTAGCTCCAAATGATGTGTACAAAGGCGACCAGACCGTCACCACCGCAATTAAGGGTGTGACTGGCGGCGAGCATTTCGAAAACCTAGTGCCGGGTACTACACCTGTAAACACCACCGTGACCGACACACCGGGCACCGCTGATACCACCACCGTCACTTTGACCGCGCCAAGCGCAGTCAACGAAGGCGGTCAAATTACGTACACCGCTACGCTTTCCAATAAAGCGGGCACCGACGTAACCCTGAAACTGGATAACGGCTCGACTATCACCATCAAAGCCGGCGACACCGTCGGCACTGTGACGGTCCCAGCGCCAAGCGATGACGTGTTCATCGACAAGAGCACC
>NZ_JBJGXV010000080.1:0-418 GCF_045447295.1 Pseudomonas sp. O39 | reverse complement strand
GCCAGCGCCAAGCGATGACGTGTTCATCGACAAGAGCACCCAGACCGTCAAGATCACTGACACCGCTGGTGGCAACTTCGAGAAGTTGGACGTTGCTGGCGACGGTGCGACCACAACGATCAACGACACCATCGACAAAGTTGATGTGGTCCTGACCGCTACTACTACCGTTGGCGAAGGCGGCAACATCGTCTACACCGCCAGCCTTGTGGATAAAAACGGCGCGGCAGTGACTAACATCACCAACCCGCTGACCGTGACCTTGGACAACGGCCAGACCATCACTATCGGCGTGAATCAGTCGAGCGGCACCGTCACCACCGTGGCACCGAACGACGTTTACAAAGGCGACCAAACCGTAACGACCGCTATCAAAGGCGTAACCGGCGGCGAGCACTTCGAGAATTTGGTTCCTGGC